>CAMNAE010000085.1 GCA_946530565.1 uncultured Oscillibacter sp. | reverse complement strand
GCGGCAACGGCTCTGCCATGCGCGTCTCCGCGGTCGGTTGGCTCTATCCGGATCTCTTTACGACCCGGCTCATGGCCGCGCGCACCGCCGCTGTCACACACAACCATCCTGAGGGGATCAAGGGCGCTGAGGCGATCGCCTCTGCGATCTTCCTTGCACGCACAGGCCGCAGCAAGGAAGAGATCAAAAGCTATCTGGAACAGGAATTCTCCTATGACATGAGCAGGACCTGCGACGAGATCCGCCCGAACTATCATCATGTGGAGATCTGCCAGAAGTGCATCCCCGAGGCCGTGACCGCCTTTCTGGAGGGCACTGACTTCGAAGACGTCATCCGCACGACGATCTCACTCGGCGGCGACGCCGACACGCTCGCGGCGATCGCCGGAAGCATCGCCGAGGCGTACTACGGCATTCCCGAAAAACTCATCGAGATCGGTAAGCTCTATGTGCCGACGCCGATGCTCTCGGTCTGGGAGCGTTTTTTGCTTGCACGCATCCCGGCCGTGTCCCGTGCATAAGTTCCTCGTTTTCCATGCCGGCTGCGCGCAAAAAACGCGGCCGGCGTTTTCAGATCACCCGCGTGCAGGGCTTTCAGTTTAGCTTTGTTGGGTGTACTGCTGTGTTTATTGATCAAAGCTGCGGGAGGTGCTGCGGCATGCCTTACAGTGAACTTATCAAGAATTTTGAGCGGATCCGCGATTATATGCGGGAATTCTATGTGTATGGCTTCAAAAGCCGCAGCGAATATACGCAAAAGAGCGCGCGCTCCTACGATGACGAACGCCGCAGGATCGAGAGCTGGCTCGGTGACTATATGCATTTTCGCATTTCTTCAGAGGCAAAAAACGTCTTTCTCTCGATCGACAGCCGGCTCACGCAGCACAACCCGCTCTATCAGGCGTGGAAAGCAAAAAGCTTTACGGATAAAGACATCACGCTCCACTTTATCCTCTTCGACATTCTGCATGATCCGAAGATCGCGCTGAATATCTATACGCTCATCCCTCGGATCGATGAATATTTCGAGCGGTTTGATACACCCATGGTATTCGACCTCTCGACCATACGCAAGAAGCTGAAGGAATACACGGAGGAGGGGATCATTCGCGCGGAAAAGCGAGGGAAGATCCTGTATTATCGCCGCGCTGAAAGCACTGTGCTTCCGAGCGACGAACTGCTCGATTTTTTTTCCGAGACCGCTCCCTGCGGCGTTGTCGGCTCGTTTCTGCTCGACAAGAAGGCTCCGCACGACTCACTTTTTGCGTTCAAGCACCACTATATCACCGCTGCGCTTGACAGTGAGGTGCTCGCCGGGATCTTTGACGCGATGGGGGAAAAACGCAGCATTCGCATTGAAAACCATGGCCGACGCGGACAAACGCAGACGCTTCGTGCCGTGCCTCTTGAGGTCCGGATCAGCGTCCGGAGCGGACGGCAGTATCTGATGGCCTATGTGCAGGAATATGCGCGGATCACATCGCTGCGCATCGACGGGATCTCAAACGTGAAAGCAGGGGAGGTCATCCCTGACTTCGACGCGCTGCGCGTGCGTTTGCGCGGCATGGAGGCTCATATCTGGGGCGTGAGCACCAGAGGCCGGCCCGGCCGCGAGACGGAGACGATCAGCTTCACCGTCTGCTACCGGGAGGATGAGCCATACATACCGCAGCGCCTTGCCCGGGAAAAGCGGATCGGGCGTGTGGATCATCCCGGTCCGGGTCTATGCTGCTTTTCCGCCGAAGTCTATGATCCCCTCGAGCTCTTCCCGTGGATCCGTACCTTCCTCTGCCGCATCACGGAGTTCCGCTGCTCAGACCCGGAGATCGAGCGTCGCTTTTTCAGTGACCTCAAAGAGCTCTGTGCGCTCTACGGCGTGGATGAGGAGGCAGTGACATGATATTCAGCGAGCTTTACGGCGTCTACTACAATACTGTCGCACGCGTTCTGGAAAGGGCGGTGCAGTCCCCGCTCAAAGCCGGAGAGCTTCGGCGCATCATCTATGAGACGGCTTTTGCCGAAAGCGCGCTGAAGATCGAGCCGGCGCTCAAAGAAGGCGCATGGCAGCTTTTATCTCCTGACGGCAGCACGGCGCTTCACTACGCGCCGTCCATGCCTCTGACTACGCTGCAAAAGCGCTGGCTCAAGTCTATCTCACTGGATCCGCGCGTCCGGCTTTTCGATACGTCTGTGCCGGACTTTGAGGATGTTGAACCGCTCTTTCGCCCGGAGGATGTGTGCGTGTTCGACCGCAATCTTGACGGGGATCCTTTTGAAGACGAGGGCTATATCGAACGCTTCCGCATACTGCTCCGGGCGATCCGCGCAGGCGAGACGCTGCGTCTCGAAGTTCGCGGGCGCGGGGATCGGACTGTGACGCTGCATGTACTGCCGCAAAAGCTGGAGTACTCGGAAAAGGACGATAAGTTCCGCCTGATCTGCTCCGGCAGCGCGCACGGCCTCGTGAACCTTGCACGGATCGTGTGCTGCGCTCCGTCGGATCGGGAGGTGGAGCGTGAGGATCTGGATGCGCGCGCAAAGGAGCGGCGGCGCAGGCTCGTTCTTACGCTCGATGACCGCAGAAACGCGCTTGAGCGTGCGCTGCTGCACTTTGCGCACTTTCAAAAGCGGGCGGAGCAACTCAATGACGGCCGCTGCCGCGTGACGATCTTTTATGATGCCGACGACGAAAACGAGCTTGTGATCCGCGTGCTCGCTTTTGGCCCGATGATCAGGGTGGAAGAGCCTGAGGCGTTTGCCGGGAAGATCCGGGATCGCCTCCGGCGTCAGCTGCGCCTGATCCATCAACGCGGTAAGCCCTGAACCCAGGTTCACAGATTATTTCGCGTGAAGAGAGATCCCGAAGCTTGATACGATCGTGCTGAGCATCCGCCGGCAGGAAATGCATTAAGGGGTCCTCACATCTTGCGGGCTTTGGTTTTTTGTATTATAATAACGATATCAGGCGGCAGATGGGAGTTCGCCGCCGTAGTGTGTCAGGCTTTTTTCATTTCAAGGAGGGGCATATGTACAAAAACACAAAGCTTTGTTCAGTCATCAGCTACATCACCTGGGTCGGCTTTATCATCGCCTTTCTGATCCGTGACCAGGAAGATGAGATGGTCAAGCACCACCTGAATCAGGCACTTCTGCTCAACATCGCGTCGACGATCGTCTCGATCCTCAGCCGGATCAAGTTCCTCGGCATGATCTGCGGTCTTGTCAATCTTGCGATCCTCGTGCTCGCGATCATGGGCATTATCCGTGCCCTGAAGCTCAGCGATCAGCCGCTGCCGCTGATCGGCGATATCAAGCTTCTCTAAGCGCAGGGTTCCTTTCATTCACAGTTTCCGCTGCACCGCAGCCCGGTGCGGCGGCTTTTTTAATGTCGCCCGGGAGGCGACATAAGAGGGCATATCCTGTGTTATACTCTGGTCAACACATGGGAAAACACATAACGCTGGATGAATGAAAGGAGATACGCACAATGAGCAAAAAAGGACTGACGGAGCTTGTGATGATCCTGGACCGCAGCGGGTCCATGGGCGGGCTTGAGAGCGATACGATCGGAGGCTTCAACAGCCTGATCGAGAAACAGCGCAGGGAAGAGGGCGAGTGCCTTGTGAGCGTCGTGCTCTTCGACGACCGGATCGAGCGGCTCTATGAGCGGGTCGATCTTCAGAAAGTAAGACCCATGACCGGGGAGGATTACTATGTGCGCGGCTGCACAGCGCTCCTTGACGCGGTGGGCAGCTCGATCCGGCACATCATACACATTCACAAGTCGCTTCGCGCAGAGGACGTCCCGGAGAAGACGATCTTCGTGATCACGACGGACGGACTCGAAAACTCCAGCCGGGAATACAGCTATCCTGCTGTCAAGCGTCTGATCGAGCACGAGCAGGAAAAGTACCACTGGGAGTTCATCTTCCTGGGTGCGAACATCGACGCGGCGCGAGAGGCCGGCCGCATGGGCATCAAGGCGAGCCGTGCCGCGCGCTTCCACAGTGACCGCAGAGGCACACAGGTCAATTATGAGGTACTCTCCAAGGTCGTCGGCCGCGCCCGCAGTGCTCCTTGTGCATCGGCGATGAGCGAGGCCTTCGACGACGAGGAGCTTCTGCACGAGATCCGCGAGGACTATCTAGGGCGCCCCTGAATGGTGCCGGGAATGCAAAGGGCAGCGCTTCCGCAACGGGAGTGCTGCCCTTTTTTTGCCGTTCATCTTGTAAAACCAGGAGCGATGATGTATGATAAACGCGCTGTGGATCTTTCTCCGTTTCTGTATCAAACGGTGCATTCTTGCTTTGGGAGTGAGCACACTTGAAACAGAAACCTGTCTTTTACGCAGAGCTTGCCTATGTCCTCGGGATCCTCGCGATGTCGCTTGGGACCGCGCTCATGGAGCGGGCGGATTTCGGCATGTCGATGATCGTCGCGCCGGCATATCTGCTGCATCTTAAGATCTCACAGACCCTGCCGTTTTATACCTTCGGCATGTCGGAATACATTCTGCAGCTTACGCTGATCATCGTCATCTCGCTCGTGATGCGGAAGTTCAAAAAGGGCTATCTCTTCTGCTTTGCAACGGCGGTCATCTACGGACTGACACTGGACGCGTGTATCTCTTTACTGGCTCTTGCGCCTTTTGCCGGCATCGTATGGCGCGCCTTCTGCTACTTTGCCGGCATGCTGGTCTGCGCGATCGGCGTGAGCTGCCTCTTCCACACCTATCTCCCGCCTGAGGCCTATGAGCTCTTTGTCAAGGAGCTCTCAGGGAAGCTCGGCACTGAGATCCACAGGACCAAGACCGCCTACGATATCGTGAGCTGCGTCGTGAGCGTGCTGCTCTCGTTTGCCTTTTTCGGCTTCGGGCACTTCGAGGGCGTCAAGCTCGGAACGCTTTTCTGCGCGCTGATCAACGGCGCGCTGATCGGCCACGTGAGCCGCTTTCTCGAGCGGAACTGGGAATTCAAAGACGCGTTTCCTTGGCGGCCAATCTTTACCGCATAAAACACAGGAACCATGAAAACAGCCGCGCTGCGGGGCCTGAATGCCTTCACAGTGCGGCTGTTTTAATTATTATGACAGCATGGAACGATCAGCGGCCCATCGTCTTCCTCGCACCGGCAATAATGTCCTTTGCGAGAACGCGGCACAGATCCTCGAGATGCGGCGTCGCGGGGAAGGGAATGAACGGGGAGCCGATGCGCTCGACCGGCGCCTTCAGCGAGCTGAAGGCCTCCTCTGCGATCGTGGCCGAGATCTCGGCGCCAAAGCCCGCCTGACGCACCGCCTCGTGTGCGATGACAGCGCGGCCGGTCTTGCGCACGGAGTTAAGCACGGTCTCTTTGTCCCAGGGCGAGATGCTGCGCAGATCGATGACCTCGAGCGAGATGCCTTCTTTTTCGAGCGTCTCAGCGGCCTCGAGCGCGCGGGAGACCATAATGCCGTAGACGACCGCGGTCACGTCGCTGCCCTCACGGGCGACGGCTGCCTTGCCGATCGGAATGGTGAAATCCGGGTCATCGGGCACCTCGCCTGTCATGGCGAAGAGATTGCGCTCTTCGAACATGATGACGGGGTTGTCGTTGCGGATCGCAGTCTTCAAAAGGCCCTTGCCGACGGCGGGGGAAGAGGGGATGATCACCTGGATGCCCGGGATGTGCGCATACCAGGCCTCAAGGCAGTCGGTGTGGTGGGCGCCCTGCATCTGCATGGGACCGTCGACGCAGCGGAGTACCAGATGCGCCTTGGACTGGCCGCCGAACATATAGCGGGACTTTGCCATCTGGTTCATGACCTCGTCCATGCACACGGGCATGCAGTTGGAAAAGCGGATATCGATGACCGGGCGCATGCCGCTCATAGCTGCGCCGACGGCGCTGCCGACGATCGCGGTCTCAGAGATCGGCGCGTTCAGAATGCGGCTGGGATCGTGCACAAGGTCGTTGAGTCCGCGGTATTGGCCCATCACACCGCAGTTTCCCCAGATATCCTCGGCCATGGCATAGACGCTCTTGTCGCGAATCATTTCTTCGGCCAGTGCGTGCAGCACGGCCTCACGGTAAGTCATTACACTCATTTTGCCCCTCCTCAGTCGTAAAGATCGGTCGTAAGCTCGCTCTCGGGCGGGTAGGGGCTGTCGATCGCGAACTGCTTTGCCGCCTCAACCATCTCGGTGACCCGGTTCTGCACGGCGTCAAAATCGGCCTGCGTGAGCCAGCCCTCGGCAAGGCAGCGGCGCTCAAAATTGGCGATGCAGTCGTCTGCCTGGAATTTCGCCCAGGCGGACTTTCCGTCGCGGTAGGCCTGCGTATCGCAGGCGACATGACACATCGGGCGGTGCGTTTTGCACTCAAGGATACCGCAGCGGTTGCCCTCGCCCTCGCGGGCGCGTCTGGCAAGCTTGCCCATCGTCTCGTAGACGTCGAAGAAGTCGTTGCCGTTGCAGGTGTAGCCTGCCATATCGTAGCCATAGGCACGGCGTACGAAGTCCTGCACGGACTGCTGCCCCTCGTCGGTCGTGGTAGCGGAGGCGATGCCGTTGTTCTCGCACACGAAGATGACGGGGAGCTTCCAGGCGGCAGCCATGTTGGCTGCCTCGTGGAAGGTGCCGCGGTTCGCAGCACCGTCACCGAAGAAGACGACTGAGATCGCGCCGGTGTTCTGCAGCCGGGCAGCAAGCGCCGCGCCGACAGCGAGCGCGTAGCCGCCGCCCACGATGCCGTTGGCGCCGAGCATGCCGATCTTGAAGTCGGCAATGTGCTGCGAGCCGCCCTTGCCCTTGTTGGCGCCGGTCACCTTGCCGTAG
>CAMNAE010000084.1 GCA_946530565.1 uncultured Oscillibacter sp. | reverse complement strand
GGTCATCAGGATGTCGCCGCCCAAAAAGCGCGTCCAGAGGAAGTGGCTGTTGTTGTTCGCGACGAGGAGCTTGGCGCGATATCCGCGTTCCTGATAAATTTTATAGATCTTCTTGAAGATCGCCTCGCCCGCGCAGTCGAGGAACTCGGCCGTGATCGGGGTCTCGCGCTCGGCGACGAGCCGGCGCATATAGTCGTCGGTGCGGCCGGTCATGATCGTGCAGGAGCAGCGGATGCCGTCGATGCTCTTGCCCTCAGCCTCGCGGCGCTTCAGGCCCCGCTCGATCGCCTCGGCGACCGCGATGCCCTGCGGCACGCCGAAGCAGACGGTTCCGTTGACGCTGATGCCGCGGTATGTGCACTCCTCGATCGCGGTGATGCCGGCGGTCGAGACGGGCATTTTGATGAGGATGTTCCGGCCGAGAGAGCTGAGCTCCTCAGCGTGGGCGACGGTCTTCTCGGCGGAGCGGTAGTACACGGGGTCGACCTGCATCGCCTGCCAGCCCTTGACGCCGTTCGTCGCGTCGAAGAGCGGCAGAAGCTTCTCGGCGCCCTTGAGTCCTGCTTCCTTCGAGATCGCCCAGCAGATCTCCTTCTCGGTCGCGCCGGGCATCTCCACGTCGATGAGCTCCCGCAGCCGGCCTTCCCAGAGATTCATCTCGCGGCGCAGGACGTTGCCGACGATGACCGGGTTGCTCGTCGCGCCGCTGCCGCCGCGCTTCAGGGCCAGGTCGATATCCGCCATGCCGCAGGAGTCGTTCCAAAGCTGGGTCTGCGGCCAGCGCTCGGCCGCCTCCTGCAGGGGGCTTACATAATTGCTCATAGTATAGTTCCTCCCGAAACTGGAATGTAAAGAAAGCGCCCCCATCCCCCATGGCGGGAGATGGGGGCGCTTGGATCTAAGCGCGTAAGGGCTGATCCCTCATCAGCCGGTGATCAGCTTCACGAGCGTGAGCGAGATGGCCGGGATGTAGGTGATCAGGATCAGGTCGAAGAGCATGATGCAGATGAAGGGGATGATACCCTTGATGACCGTGCTCAGCGGCTCGTCGCTCAGGCGGGACGCCACGAAGAGGTTGATGCCCAGCGGCGGGGTGATGAAGCCGATCGCGAGGTTCACGACCATGATGATACCGAAGTGGATGATATCGACACCGAGGCCGGTGGCGATGGGCATCAGGATGGGCGCGAGGATCAGCATCGCCGGCGTCGTATCCATGAAGCAGCCGACGATCAGCAGCAGGACGTTGATCAGGATCAGGATGATGATCTTGTTATCGGAGAAGGAGATGATCGCGTTGGCGACGACGGTGGGGATGTTCGCAAGCGACAGGATCTTCGCGAAGGCCGTCGCGGCGCCGAGGATGCACATCGTGGTGCCGGTCGTGGAGACGGCGCCCTTGAGCACCGTGATGAGCTTCGAGAAGGTCATCTCGCGATACACGACGACGCCGCAGAAGAGCGCGTAGAAGATCGCGACGGCGGCGGCCTCGGTCGGGGTGAAGATGCCGGCATAGATGCCGCCGAGAATGATGACGGGATCGAGCAGCGCGGCAGCGCCGTCGAGCAGAGCCTTGCCGACAGCCTTCCAGGAGAACTCAGCCTTGTCGTTCTTCCAGCCGTGCTTGCGGCCCTCGTAGTAGCAGTAGGCGATCAGGCACAGACCGATCAGGATGCCCGGAAGCATACCGGCCATGAACAGGTTGCCGATCGAGGCGCCGGTCGAAATGCCGTAGAACACCATCGGGATCGAGGGCGGGATGATGACGCCGATGCCGCCGGCGCAGGCGATCAGCGCGAGCGTGAAGGACTTGTCATAGCCCTCTTCGAGCATGGTGGGGACCACCATCGCGCCGACAGCCGCGACCGTCGCCGGACCGGAGCCGGAGACCGCCGCGAAGAACATGCAGAACGCGACCGTGCAGATCGCAAGGCCGCCGTACATGCGGCCGAAGGTCGCCTTGAAGACGTTGAGGATGCGCCGGGACACGCCGCCGCCGCCCATCATCTCACCGGCGAGAATGAACATCGGGATCGCGAGGATCGGGAAGGAGTCGCAGCCTGCGACCATGGTCTGGCTCAGGAAGCCAAGAGTCTGGGTGCCGCCGGCGATGATGCCGCACAGGGCGGACATGCCGAGCGCAAAGCCGACAGGGATGCCCAGGAACAGGAACACAAACAGTGATCCAAACAATACGATAGCAAGAGCGCCAGCCGACATTACTGGATCACCTCCTCTTCCTCAGCAGCCTTGGGATTTTTCAGATCGTTGATGCGCACCTTGACCGCCTGAAGCTGGCGGATGAAGGTGAGAATGTAGCCAATGAAGGCGGAAGCGTGCACGAACCACAGAGGCACGTTGTTCGCCGGGGACTTCATGCCGGTCTTCATATACTTGCCGACCGTGATATAGGCAGCCGCTACGACCACGAGCGCGAAGATCGCAACCAGGATCTCAGAGAGCACGAGGACGTAGGGGCGGATCTTCTGGGGGAAGATGTTCAGGAACACGTCGATGCGCAGATGCTTCATCTGCTTGGCGCCGTAGCTGATGCCGATGTACGCGAGCCAGATGAAGAGATAGCGCGCGAGCTCCTCGGACCAGGACAGCGAGTTATTGAACACATAGCGGGAGATGACCTGTACGAACAGTATGGTGCTGAATACTGCCAGCAGCACCATGCAGATGTACAGCTCGAAGTTCTCATCCAGCCAGTGAATGACCTTCTTCAATGCGTCTCACTCCTTAACACAAAGTTTACGCGACTGCTTGGATATTTTCAGAAAGAGCCCTGCGCTTTTTTATGTCGCAGGGCTCTCCCCTTCTGCCGTTTGACTCCCGCCCCTCACCTTACGGAAGGGGCGGAGAGACAATCAATTGAGCATTGCTGTGAAATGTGTTGATCGTTCAGGCGATCACATCGCGAGCAGAACGTCGAACAGCTCGGGATTGGCCATGGACTCCTTGATCTGGTCATAGACGCCGGCGGAGAGGATGGCATCCTTGAAGGTGCCGAGCATAGCCTCGTCGGGCTCAATGACGTTGACGTTGTTGGCCTTCATGTTGGCCAGGATCTCGGTGTTGCGCTCCACGTTGGTGGCACGCTCCCAGGCGCAGCAGACCTCAGAGGCGTAGTCGATGACGGCCTTCTGCTCATCGGTCAGGCTGTTGTAGAAGTCGAGGTTCATGAAGGTGATCATCGGGGTGTAGTTGTGGTTGGTGAGCACGAGGTAAGAGCAGACGTCCATGAAGGAGTTGCCGTCGATCAGGCCCAGGGGGTTCTCCTGCGCGTCAACGGTGCCCTGCTGCAGAGCGGTGAAGACCTCGGTGAAGGCCATCGGGGTGGGGTTGGTGCCCAGAGCGGACCAGCCGGCCATCTGGAACTTGTTCTCCATGGTGCGGATCTTCATGCCCTTGAGGCTGTCGATGCCGGTGACCTCGCGGTTGCAGGTCAGCTGACGGAAGCCGTTCTCGCACCACATGACGATCTTGAGGCCCGCAGCCTCGAAGTCCTTCTCGATCTGATCGCCGACCTCGCCGTCCATGACGTCATAGGCCATCTGCTGGTTGGTGATGACATACAGGGAGTCGAACAGATACAGGTTGGGGAGCATGGAGGCGATGGGGGCGGGGGAGGTAACGGCCATCTGAATGTCACCGAACTGGGTGTTGGTGGTGTTGTTCAGGTCGTCGCCCAGCTCGTTCCAGGGGTGCCAGTCAACGGCGATGGAGCCGCCGGAGAGGGACTCGACCATGAACTTCCAGAGCTCTTCAGCTTCGCTCATGGCCTGGAAGGAAGCGCCGGAGAAGACGATGGTCTTCTTGGCAGCGCCGCTGGCGTCGGGCAGGCCGGCGCTCTCGGCATCCTTCAGGGCAGCCTGGATCTCAGCGATGTCGATCTTGCTGGGCTCGCCGGAGACGATCTCATAACCGCCGGCAGGAGCAGCTGCGGGGGCAGGGGTGCTGCTGGAGGAAGAGCTGCTGGAGGCAGCCGGAGCGGAAGCCGCAGGGGCAGAAGCCGCAGGAGCACTGCTGGAAGCAGCAGGAGCGCTCGAAGAGGAGCTGCCGCCGGAAGAGGAGCCGCCGCAGCCCGCCAGCAGAGCGGCGGTCATGGCAAGAGTGAGAACGATACTCAGCGCTTTTTTCATGTTGTTGGGACCTCCTTAAAATAGTTGCTTGTGAAAAGAAACGAAACTTGCTTTTCATCCCTCCGCTCATTTTTCCGCCAAGGCGGACGGCAGAACCGCCTGCAGCCGAAAAGGAAGCGGATGGAGATTGCCAAAAGAACGATGGGCGCTTATCTTAAGAGCGCATGAACTGGCCGCCGTTCAAGTCGATCGTGGCGCCGTCGATGAAGCTCGAAAGATCACTTGCAAGGAAGTAGATCGCGTTCGCGATGTCCTGGCCGGTGCCGAGGCGCCCCACGGGGATGCCGTCGGGCTTGTCGCCGCGCGCCGCCGTGAGCGGAGTCGCGATCAGGCCGGGGGCCACATCGTTGAAACGGATGTGATACTGCTGGCACTGGCGGGCATAGCCCTTGGTCATCGCCAGGATGCCGCCCTTGGAGGCGGAGTAGGCAACGGAGCCCATCCAGCCGCCGACCTGGCCGGCCTGGGAGGAGACGCTCACCACGCTGCCGCCGCCGTTCGCCGCCATGTAGGGGACCGCCGTCTGCATGCAGTAGTGGACACCGCGCAGATTGATGTCGATCATCTTGTCCCAGTGCTCGGGGGTCACCTCGTGGACCTTGTCACCGCTGAGGATGCCCGCGATGTTCACGAGAATGTCGATGTGGCCGAACTTGTCGTTGACCTCTTTAAAGGCGCGCTGTACGTTTTCCAGCTCGATCACGTCCATCGCCACCGGGTAGCAGGTGCCGCCGAGTGCCTCGACCGCCTCCACCACCGGCTGGCAGATCTCAACGCTCATATCCGCCGGGCACACGATCGCGCCGTGATAGGCCAGCGTTTCGCAGACCGCACGGCCGATGCCGCCGGCGCCGCCGGTCACGATCGCAACGCGCCCGGTGAGATCGCCCATGTCAACCATAGTGATACACCTCGTTTTCTCAAAAATCCCGTACTTCCGCGGCACTGTGCCGCGGCGCCGGCAACATTGTTATTTTATACACAATCTGCCGGTGAAACCATACGATGTTTGTATTTTATCACCCTCAGAGTTCGGAATCAATGGAAAATCGTCCGATCCCGGAAAAGACTCTGTTTTCAACAATTTTCAGAATTGCGTTTTGTATAACTTCCCTGTAAAATGTTCGCAAAATGATCGTTATGAGCAAATCGAGCACGTAATAATCATAAAATTTTAAATTTCAAACGTAGATCGACGTTGTTTTGTTCGTTTTAACTGAAAGCAACGTGCCTTCTTGTGTTATTTTGCCAGAGTGTTTGTTCGTTTTGTTCGTTCAAGTGAACACGCCGCAGCGCTGCAGCCGGAACGAAAAAGCGGACCATCCCGCCGCCCCGCTTTGCCCCTCGTTCTTTGTTTCTCGACCTTCGCCCCTCGTCCTCTGGCCCTTGGCCCTCGGCCCTATTCCCTATTCCCCCCTTGCCTTCTTGAAAACACTGTGTTATAATGTCAGGGTTACATAATACTTTTCCGGAGGAATGTGCCATGGCAGGTGGAAAACGGCTGATGAAGCCGCCGAAGAAGACCCTCCCCCAGAAGCTCCTGATCGCACTCGTGGTCGTCGCGCTGCTGATGTGCGGCAGTGCGGCCGCCTGGCGCCTGATCGTGAGAAAGCCCGCGGTGGCAGCAGCGCCGGCACCGGTCGAGGTGCTTGCTGAAGAAGCCCCCGTCGAGGACTTGCCTGAGGCGGAGCCGGAGCCGCTTCTGCCTGCCGAAGAAGAGCCGGAGCCGGAGCCTGAACCGGAACCCGAGCCGGAACCGGAGATCGACCCCTTTGAGCGCAGAGAAGACGTATGGAACTTCCTGCTCGTCGGCATGGACGCCTCCGGCGGCAATACCGATACGCTGCTCCTTCTGCAGTACGACGTAAAAAACCAGAAGGTCAACGTCGCCTCGATCGCGCGCGATACGCGTGTCAATGTGAGCCGTTCCCTGAAAAAGATCAACGCGGCCTGGGCGCTCGGCGACGGCATCGACTCGCTGAAGGCCGAGGTCAGCGACACCTTCGGCGTCCCGATCGACTACTATATCAAGGTGAACATCCGCGTGTTCCGCAATCTGATCGACGCGATGGGCGGCATCGACTTCTATGTCCCCTGCAGCATGAACTACGATGATCCGCTCCAGAACCTCTCGATCCACTTCTCCAAGGGCATGCAGCACCTGAACGGCCAGCAGACCGTCGAGGTCTGCCGCTTCCGCCAGAACAACAATTCGCCGGGCTACGGCGACGAGGGGCGCATGCAGACCCAGCGCGCCGTTCTGACGACGGCCGCCAAGCAGCTGCTCTCGTGGAAGAACCTCACGCTCTTCAATAATTTCGTGCAGATCGTGACCGACAACGTGACGACCGATCTCTCCCCCACCGACATCCTCTGGTTCGCCGAGCAGGCGCGCAGCTTTGAGACCGAGAACTTGAACGCGATGAGCATGCCCGTCGAGTGGCACAACCCGTACATGTACCTCGTGCCGGATGAGACACTTGAGATCGTCAATACCTATTTCAACCCCTACACGACCGACCGCACGGCCGATATGCTCGATATCATCACGCGCTGATTATTAAGAGCCTTACGGCTCTTAATAATCAAGGGCTTGCACTGCGCTCATCGCACGGCCCTGCGGGCCGCACGTTCGCTTCGTGAGAAGTGTTTTTGCCGACGTACACGCCGCCGGCA
>CAMNAE010000083.1 GCA_946530565.1 uncultured Oscillibacter sp. | reverse complement strand
AAATACGCAAGCTCGGCGATCCCGGTGAGCGCCCAGCTGAACACGTAGAGCAGGTACAGCGAGAGGATCGTATGAAAATACGCAAAGACCGTTAAGACCCAGGCGACGCGGAAGATGCAGGAGCCGAGGATCACGAGCACTGTCGGCACAAGGCTCCGTCCAAGGCCCCGGGACGCCGCGATCGTGCAGTCCATCAGCGCGGAGACGGCATAGGAGCAGCTCATCACCTCGAGCCGCGTCAGCCCCGCCTCCACCACAGGCGACTCTGCCGTGAAGAGCGAGAGGAACTGCCGGCCAAAGGCGATGAGCGCCGCCCCCATCAAGACAGCGATCCCGAACGAGAGCCCCAGACAGATGAGATAGCTTTTCTTCATGCGCGCGGTCTTGCCTGCCCCGTAGTTCTGGCTCATAAAGCTGGAGCAGGCGATATAGACCGCGGCCATCACATCGTACACGAGGGCATCGGCGTTGGCGGCGGCCGCGTTGCCCTCGACCACAACGGCGTCAAAGCTGTTCACGGCCGACTGGATAAAGAGATTCGCGATCGCGAAAATGGCGTACTGCAGCCCGGCAGGCAGGGCGAGCGCGAGGATCTGACGCGTGCGGGCAAGATCCGGCCGCAAGAGCGCCCGATGAAGGCCGATCGCGTCCTGCCGCGCGCCGAGCGAGAAGAGGATCAGTCCGGCCGAGACGTACTGCGAGAGCACGGAGGCAAGAGCCACGCCCGCCTCAGCCAGTTCAAAGCCGATGACGAAAAGCAGGTTCATGAGCACATTGAGGACGCCCGCCGCCGAGAGAAACAGCAGCGGCCGCCTCGTGTCGCCGGCGGCGGAAAAGACACCGTTTCCGAAGTTGAAAACGGAGAGCGCCGGCATCCCGAGAAGATAGATCCGAAGATAAAGGATCGCGCCCGCGAGCAGCTCCTCCTTCGTGCCGAGCAGGCGGAGGATCGCCGGCGTGAACAAAAGCCCCGAAAGAAGCAGCAGCAGGCCCGCTGCAAGATGCAGAAAAAGCGCCGTGTGCACGCTTTTTGACACCTCGCGCCCCTGATCCGCGCCGAGATAATGGGCGGTGACGACGTTCACGCCGCTGCCCATGCCGATGAGAAAGCCGGTGAAGAGCGTGATCAGCGTGGTGGTCGACCCGACCGCGCCGAGCGCGAGAGGGCCGGCAAAGCGCCCGACCACAGCGATATCGGACATGTTGAAGAGGACCTGCAATACGTTCGAGAGCATCAGCGGGATGCTGAAGCGAACGATCGCGGGAAGCATCGGCCCCTGTGTAAGAGAAACAGTCTGCTGTTTGCGCATAAAAAAAAGACCTCCGAGAGCGGCCCGACCGCACATTCTCATATGGTATTGCGGCGGGCAGGAAGGATCGCCCCGCACGCACGGGGCGATCCTGTGTTACATTTTTGCGGATTTCCGCATTTTTGTTCAATACGTGCTTTTCCCGGTGTGATCTCTGCGCCTCAGTACACTCCCGCGACGCGCAATAACAAAAGCGCCAGGACGAAGAGGATGATCGGGCGCGTGATCTTTGTGCCCGAGGAGAGCGCGAGGCCGGAGCCGAGGTAATTGCCGAGCATATTGCACGCGG
Source organism: uncultured Oscillibacter sp. (assembly GCA_946530565.1). GTDB lineage: Bacteria > Bacillota > Clostridia > Oscillospirales > Oscillospiraceae > Oscillibacter. Next base: position 5,254 of record CAMNAE010000083.1, on the reverse strand, counting down.
CCGCAGCGAGCCCGAGCGGCAGGAGCACCTGCCCGCCGTGCAGGAAGACCATAAGGCTCGTGACATTCGTCGTCAGGTTGACCGCCTTGCAGCGGCCGTTCGCAGTGCGGACGTCCATCGCTGCAAAAAGCGAAAAGGCGATGATCAGAAAGGTCCCGGTGCCGGGGCCGTAAAAGCCGTCGTAGACGCCGATGACGAGCGAGGCCGCCGCTGCGATCAGCGCCGAGCGCCGCTCGGTCCCGGCCCGGATCTCCACACGGTCTTTGAGCGTATCGCGCCGCAGCACCAGAAGTGCCGTGACCGGCAGGACAGCATAGAGGATCTTTTCAAGAACGGCGGAGTCGACCCTGAGCGAAAGGTTGGCGCCTGTAAAGGCGCCGAGGAGCGCCGCGGCGACCGAGGGCAGCGCGAGGCGCCAGTCGATGAGCCCGCGGTACGTAAAGCGGGCCGTGGCGAGCGCCGTGCCGCAGGTGGAGGAGAGCTTGTTCGTCGCGATCGCCTGATGCGCCGGGAGCCCGGCGAGAAGATAGGCCGGAAGTGAGATGAGCCCCCCGCCCCCGCCGATCGCGTCGACGAAGCCCGCCAAAAACACGAGCGGACAGACGATCGCAAAGGTCTGAATCGTCAGTGTATCCATCAAATGTTCCTTTTTTCTTTATCCCGCAATTGATATTGCAGTTCGTCTTTCCACGCTTATTTGAGCGTAATGCCTGTAGGATTATACCACAAACGCGTCAGGAATCAACACCGCATCGGCCGCTGTGCAGTCAATACCGGAGCCCTTTTGCACCGTGCAGTGCGGCAGGCCGGACTTAAGTGCGAGCTGAGGATAAAAACTGCACTTATGAGCCGGATCGCTCTTGCAATATGCAGCGCTCTCCGCTATAATAGTAAGTGCTAACTAACTTTCGATCCTTTTTGATTGTCCGCAACTGTTCAGATCCCCTCTGAAGGCTGTGATTCCGAGGAGTGAAGGGAAGAAGGGTCTGCGGTTGATCGCAGTTTTGTTTCGGTGAAGCAGGTCATTCTTCTTTCGTCAGATCCTTCGCTGACGCTCAGGATGACAGTGGTTTTGCTCAATAGTTAGTTCTAACTAATTCCAGCATAAAGGAGTTTCTTATGACCAGTCAGGAATACAAGGCGCTTTCGGTCAAAGAGTTTTCAAAAGCCGCGCGGGTCTATGAGACCGACGCGGCCGGCGTGTACCGGATGTGCCGGAAGGATTACCCGGACGTGCTCGCCGAGCTTGAAAAAGAGCCGTTCACGGATCTTCTCGACTGCGGCTGCGGCACGGCGCCGATGCTCACACTGCTCAGTCAGAAATACCCGGAAAAGCACTTCACCGGGATCGACCTCACGCCCGAGATGATCGCGGCGGCCAGGGCGAAGAACATGCCGGGCGTCGAGCTCGTCGTGGGCGACTGCGAGGATCTGCCCTTTGCCGATCAGTCCTTCGACGCCGTGATCTGCTGCCAGAGCTTTCACCACTATCCGAACGTCGGGAACTTCTTTGCAGGCGTCGCCCGTGTGCTGCGTCCGGGCGGGCGGCTGATCCTGCGGGACATGACGGCAAAGAGTGCGCCGGTGCGCTGGTTCATGAATCATATCGAAATGCCGATCATCAACCTTGCCGGGCACGGCGACGTGCATGTCTACGGCGTTGAGGAGGTCCGCGCGCTCTGCCGCGAGGCAGGACTTACGTTGGAACGCGGCGAAAAGCGCGGCTTCTTCCGCCTGCACTGCGTGGCGCGAAAGCCCGCGCTCTGACCGGGCGCCGCGTTTTCTCTGCGCCCGCGGGCGAGTGGGGCGGCACAGTGCCTCCCCCGCGCCCGCGAAACGGCATTTCCGCCCAACTGCGCCGCGCTTATCTGCGAAAAAACTGTCAAAACAGCCTTTGCACTCCGCGGCGGCGTTGTGCTATACTTCCCTCTTGAGTGAGCAGCGAAAGCGTAAGTCCGGCTTTCGTCTGCGCGCTCTTTTTTTATGCGCCCTTTACGCAAGGAGGTCTTACTCTTGGAACACGCCAATGAATTTCTGGAACGGGAGCCGGTCAGCAAGCTGATGCGGATGTATTCCGTGCCCTGCATCATCTCGCTTCTGGTGGCGGCCCTCTATAACATCGTCGACCAGATCTTTATCGCGAACGCGAGCTATCTGGGCTCCTACGGCAACGCTGCCAACACCGTCGTCTTCCCGCTGACGATCATCGCCCTGGCTGTCGCTGTCATGATCGGCGACGGCGCCTGCGCCCATGTTTCGATCCTGCTGGGCATGAAAAAGCAGGAGGATGCGGCCTCCACTGTCGGAAACGCCGTGATCCTGTCGATCGGGGCAAGCCTCGTCATCACCGCGGTCTATCTGATCTTCTCCCGGGCGATCCTCACGATGTTCGGCGGGACCGTCAATGAAGAGACCTGTCACCACGCCGCCGAATATTTTTTCTGGATCACGGTCGGCATCCCCTTTTACATGTTCGGGCAGACGATGAACCCGATCATCCGCTCAGACGGCAGCCCCCGCTTTGCCATGGTCTCCACGCTGGTCGGCGCCGTGTTCAACATCATCTTTGACCCGATCCTGATCTTCGGATTGAAATGGGGCATGATGGGCGCCGCTATCGCAACGATCGCCGGTCAGATCATCACAGCGCTTCTGGCGCTGTGGTATCTTGCGCACATGAAGGCCGTCAGGCCGGGCCGCAGCTCATTTCGTCTGCGTCCGGACCTCATCAAAAGGTTCCTCCCCCTTGGCGTGACCAGCCTTCTCTCGCAGCTCTCGCTCGTCGCAGCGATGGCCGCCATCAACAATATGATCCGCAAATACGGCGCGCTGGATCCGATCTTCTCGCAGCCGCAGTTCTCGCAGATCCCCATGGCGGTCGTCGGCATCGTGATGAAGTTCTTTCAGATCGTGATCTCGATCGCGGTCGGGCTCGCCGCCGGCTGTATCCCCGTCACCGGATACAACATCGGCGCCGGCAGAAAGGACCGCGCACGCTCGCTGTTCATTCTGCTGCTGAAGGCGGAGGCGCTCGTCGGCTTCGTCGCGCTTTTGATCGTGGAACTGATCCCCGGGAGGCTGATCGCCATCTTCGGCGCTGCGAACGAGAGCGTCTATTACACCGATTTCGCGATCCGTTCCTTCCGGATCTATCTTTGCATGATGGTCTTTGCCACCGTCAACAAGGGAACGTTCATCTATCTGCAGTCCCTCGGAAAGGCGCTCGAATCCACCCTGATCTCGCTGATCCGCGAGGTCGTCTTCGGCGTCGGCTTCGCCCTGCTGCTGCCGCTCTTCTTCGGCCTTGACGGCGTGCTCTACTCCATGCCGCTCTCCGACGCGCTGACCTTTGTCATCGCCGCGTGCGTCATCAGTAAGACCCTGCGGGAGCTTGCCGGGCCGCGCGCGGACTGAGGCGCCGCAAGCTCCTCAAGCCGCGCAAAAAAACAGCCGGGTCACCGCGATGGTGACCGGCTGTTTTTTTATTCCTGATACGCTTATTTCTTCATCAGGGCCGCGCCGGCGTTCCAGGCCTTGCCAACCTGCTCGCCCGTCACATAGTAGCCGTGCTGGAACTGATCGAAGATCAGCGCCTGCAGCTTCATCGGGTCGACCTTGCCGTTCTCCGAGAGCACGTGCTCCTCGGCGGCCGTGTTGACGATCCTGCCGACGATGCAGTAGAAGCTCTCGTTTTCCACGACCTCGGCGAGCTCGCACTCCATCACGACCGGGAACTCCTCAATGATCGGCGCGTTGACAAAGCGGCTTCTGACGGCCGTATAGCCGGTACGCTCAAACTTGTCGTTCATCTTGTTGCCGCTCGCGATGCCGAAGAAATCCGCGACGTCCATATGCGCCCGGTCCGCGAGGCTGACCGTGAAGGCCTTCGTCTTCAGGAGGTTCTGCGTGGTCTTGTGGTCTTCATCGATGAAGAGCGCGATGCGGTCTTCGTTGCAGATCATGCCCCACGCCGCATTCATCACGTTGACCTTGCCGGTCTCATCATAGGCCGCGACCATCAGAACAGGCATCGGGTAGACCGCCTGCACGACTCCGAGATCCTTTTTCATGTTGATTCTGCTTCCTTTCTTAAATGGATCGCTGATCCGTGTTTCCGTTCACATGACTGCCTTTCGGCAGGACCCATGGTAACACGAAAGTGAACGGATCACAAGTACACACCTGCAGGAAAGATACTATCCCCGAGGGAAGCTGCAGACTGGAAACGGCGCGGCGCGAACGCTTTCCGCTGCGTTCAGCCCACGTTCAGGCCGAGCCCCAGGCCCTCGATCCAGCGGGAGAGCGTCGTGCCGGAGGCGCTGCCGGAGAAGCGGCTGCCCGCGAGCCAGGTCGCGTTCGGCGCGCTTTTGGCGAGATTCACCGCGCTTGAGCCGATGTCGCTCGAGCCGGAGGTGCAGAAGGGCACGATCGTCTTGCCGGAAAGATCATAGCTCTCGACAAAGGTGTACATGATCTTCGGCGCCTGACCCCACCAGATGGGGTAGCCGAGGAAGATGACGTCGTAGTCGTCCATGTTCTCAACGCTCCCGGTGATCGCGGGACGGGCGGAGGCGTCGCGCTGCTCGCGCGTTGCGCGGGTGGAATTATCGGAGTAGTTGAGATCCTCCGAGGTGTAGGGCGTCTCCGGCGTGATGCGGTATGCCGTGACGCCGAGGCTTCCGGCGATCTGCCCCGCGACCTTCTCGGTCGTGCCGGTGCAGGAGAAATACGCGACCAGCACCCTGCTGCCCTCATCCGTATCCGTGCCCGTCTCCGTCTCCTTTGTCGCGCCGCTCACGGCATCCACGGCCGCGAAGCGCTCCTTGAGCTGCAGATAGCGCCAGACCATGTCGGCGACCCGGGCGCGCGGTGCCGCTGAGAGCGGCTCAAACGCCGCGGCATCTGAGAGAAGCCCCTCGACGCGCGCCCAGCGGACGGCGTCAAAGGCCCAGGCGCCCGCGCTGTTCTCGACGCCGTTTTCATCCGCGTACTCACTCCCGAGGACATAGCTCCCCGCGTCGCGCCAGAGCATCACGGCGAGCTGCTGCTGCGTGACCGGGTCTGCGGGGCCGTAGCGCCCGTCACCGTAGCCGCCGACGATCCCGTTCTGCGCCGCCCAGAGCACGGCGTCGGAATACCACGCGCCCTCCGGAGTGTCGGTAAAGCTGTCCGAGCCCTGAACGGCGGGCCTGCCGGCCATGCGGGAGAGCACCGCGGCGAGCTGCGCGCGGGTGAAGACGGCGTCCGGATCGAA
>CAMNAE010000082.1 GCA_946530565.1 uncultured Oscillibacter sp. | reverse complement strand
TAGTCCGAGATGCCGCCCGAAGCGAGATACGCCGCCTCGACGTGCGGCCAGTTCGGGAGCATCGTGATGACGATCTCGCTCTGTTCGGCCATCTCCTTATAATTTTCCACCGGCGTTGCGCCGATGTCTTTGAGCGCCTGCACCTTTTCGGGCAGCAGGTCGAAAACGAAAACGTTGAAGCCCGCCTTCACGAGCTGCGTGGCCATGGGCTCGCCCATGATGCCAAGGCCGATAAACCCAACATTCATGTTTTTGTCACCCTCACTTTCCTGCGCCGAACGGCTCACTTGCCCTCGGGGAAGAACTGGTTGCCGTCGACCTCGCCGTCGTCGCCGCGCGCGCACTTGAGGCCCGGCGCGTCGGTGATGCAGACCTCGCAGGTGACGAGGACCGGGCTTGCGCCCTTGATCATATGTCCGCCGAAGACGACCCCGTCGTCGCCGCACATCGTGCCGTGCACGTGCGCGCCGCCGTCGACGATCGTGCCCTGCGCCATAATGAGCTCGACCGGGCCCTCTTTATGGATCGGGTCGCCGTAGCCCATGCCGACTCTCGGGTATTTTTCGGGGAGCTTTTCGAGAATGAAGAAGCTGGTCTCTTTGAGGGACCCGATGCAGTCGACCCAGCCGTTCTTAATGCCGGCCTCCGCCGCGATCATCTCGATACCGGTGAGCACATCGCCGCCCGGGAGGATCCTGCCGAGGACCTTCTTGCCGCTGGTCGTTTCTACGAACTTGATTCTGGTATCCATTGCGCGTATCTCCTTCATGCAGTATTGGGGCCCCTCGGGCCCCTTTGTCATCATAATAGCTAAAGAGCACGCGTTTTTCAAGTGTAAAATGTGGGGAATATTCGCCATACCCGCACAGGCACGCGCTTTTTTATTCCACCTCGCGCAAAATCCCCGCCAAAAGCGAGGCCCTCCCCGCAGTCATTGCGAGAGCGCGTTGCAAAATGCCCGGTTCCCGCCATTGCAAGGCCCCAACGGGGCCGTGGCGATCCGTCTCTCCCGTCTTGCAGCGTGCTGCAAAAGAAGACGGATCCCCACGTCGGCCTCCGGCCTCCTCGGGATGACGACGGACGTTTTATGCGAGCCCGGAATAGCGCTGCAGGATCACGGCCAGCTGTGCGCGGGTCGTGCGGCCCTGCGGATCGAGGCGTGTCTCGGTTCGGCCGCGGATGATCCCGTTCATGCAGAAATAGTGCAGGGCCTCGTCGGCAAAGTCGGAGACGGAGGCTGCGTCTTCATATGCAAGCGGGAAGTACCAGGAGCCCGTAAAGCCCTGACCGCGGCTTTTTGCGTAGCGGTACAGCATCGCCGCGAGCTGCTCGCGCGTGACGGGCGCGTTTGGCCGGAAGTTGCCGTCGGCATAGCCCGTAACAAAGCCGTTCTCGGCGCACCACGAGAGCGCCGGCAAAAACCAGGCGTCCGCCGGGACGTCTGAATACTGCACCGCGCCGGAAGATACGGGCTTTCCCGCAAGGTTCCACAGGATCTGCACGGTCTGCGCGCGGGTGACGGGCGCGTCCGGGCGGAAGCTTCCGTCCGCGTAGCCCGCGAGGATCCCCCGCTCGGCACAATCACGTACGGAGGCATAGCACCAGTCGCCGCTGCCTACGTCGGTAAAGCCGTTGAACGCGGGCGCTTCCGCTGTCTGCGCCGCGGCTGCTCCAGCGGACGCGGAAGGACTGCCGGAGCCGGAGCCGCCGCGCGGCGTGATCGCGGGCTCGGAGTCCCCGTCGGAATCGCCGGAGCCGCCGGAGGGCGGGTAGTCTCCCGGCGCGCCGTAGGAAAGGTCCAGCTTCAGCACCCGGCTCCCGTAGACGACCTCTCTGTTCCGTCCGCTTCCTCGAGACCAGCTGTAGTTCAGCGTTCCATAGTAGATCCCCTCCGGCACGGCTGCCGCCGCCTCCGCATCCACACGGATCACCGCGATTAATGCGTAAGAAGAACGCTTTTGCTCGTGCACTTTCGTCACGTCCACGACGGTGAAGGGGATGCTGTACTCCCCGCAGCGCAGCTCCCCTCCCTGGGCGGAACCGGGCTGTCTTAAAGGCATAAGACCCAGCGAGGCGAGCGTCATGGTGTTGTCACCGACCCGGATCTCATTCTCATTCTCATACGCCCACCTCTCATCCCAGCGGACGGTAAATACGGTCTCGGCGGCGCTCAGCGTGATGTACTTCCCCGCAAGCCCGTCCCAGCCGCCGAAGGAATAAAGCACGGTATATCCAGGTTCAAGACCTCCATCCATATTCAGGTGTTCTTCTTTTTCCTCAGGCGGCGGCGCGGTGAAGGAAGCCGGGCAGTAGTCCTTGTTCATGCAAAAGCCGAGCGCTCCGTTATCCTCATAGTAGAAGCCGCAGTTTAGCGCCGAGCGAAAGCTCTCGGCGATCTCCGCCTCATCAGAGCGGTAGACGATCGGCGCTCCGGACCCCGCTCCGGGAAGCAGCGTTACGGTATAGACCGGCGGATCGGACGGCGCCGTATCGCCGCCGCCAACAGTCGGCGTTTCGCCCGCCTTCTCCCAGATGGCGGCAAGCTCCATGTCAGATGCGAACGGCTGCGTCAGATCGACTTTTTCGCCCTTGCCTGAGAGCAGATCCCGCCAGCCGGCAAGGCGATAGCCCTCGCGCTCCGGCGCGGGCGGTGTGAGCGTCCCGCCCCAGCGAAGCTCGACGACCTCGTCGGGCGGCGTCATGACCGGGTCTCCGTCGAGCCCAAAGTAAAAGGAGACATGCACGCTCTCCGGCACGGTCAGCGCAAGGTCGAGCGTGCCGGAGCCGACCGGCATCTGGGCGCTGTTTTCGTCGGCGGCATTCGCGGTGAAGTTGAGCGACCCCGTATAGTTGCCGGCCGGCACGGCGAGCGCCTCCTCCGGCGCGACATATACGCTCATCGTGACCGTGCCGCCCGCTTCGCCGCAGCTCGACGTCCAGGCCTCACTGCGCACGGGCAGGCCGTACTCGCCCGCTGCGGCCGTGCCGACGCGGAAGGGAAGCGTATCGCCTTTCGCGCTTTTAAGCGTCCCGGCCTCATAGGTAAAGCCGATGCTCTGGGCGCGGTTATAGCGGCCCTCGTCGGTCACGACCTCGCCGAGCGTCAATTGGCTGAGCGTGATCGTAAGCTGCGTATACCCAGTGGGCGCGAGCGTGAAGGACCGCGGCGAGAGTGTATACGCCGTCGGCGCGGGGCTGCGCCGGAAGCGGACGACGACGGTCGTGTCGTACGGCGGCATCGTAAAGCCCCCGTTCTCGATCGGCTCCAGGATCGTGACGCCGAGACGGTAGCTGAAATATGCCTCGGCGACCTCCATGCCCGCGTCCGGCACGATGGAGACCGGGACCCACTCGCCGGCGTCATAGCGCTCGCGGCCCCCGGTCAGATGCGCCGTGCCGCCCTCTGAGCACTCGACGCTGACGGCGAAGCCCTCGGAAGCGCTGACGCCGGCATCCTCTGCAAGCGCCGCGGCCTCCTCTGCCTCTTCCGCTGCAAACGCCGCCGGCAGCAGCGTGCCAAGCAGCAGCGCGCAGAGCAGCGCCGCGAAAAAGCCTTTTCTCTTCATAGCCTATGTCCTCCTTTAAAGGTTCAGCGTCCCCGGGTCACTCCGCCGGAGCCCAGTGCCGGGGGATATCGAGATCATACACGTTCGTGATCTCGGCGTTTCCCTGCAGGTCCGCATAGATGTAGACCAGCGCCCAGAACGGCGCGGCATCCGCCTCTTTCGGCGTGACCTGGCAGAAAATACAGTAGTTGGTCCCGGCGACGAGCTGGGTGCTCAAAAGCGCCACAGGGGTATAGTCCGCAGCGTCCTGCGCCGCACTTGCTTTGTCAAAGGCAGCCTGCGCATCCTCCGGCAGCGCCTCCGCCTGTGCCGGGACGACCTCCCAGCCGCCGGACACGGCCGCCGCGGAGGCCGTGTCGTCGTTCGCTTCTTCTTTTGCTCCGCTTTTGCCGCAGGATACAAGGCTCAAAAGCAGCGCCGCGCAGAGCAGCAGGGTCTCAATACGGTACTTCATGGGACATCCTCCTCGAAAGGCTTTTTTGTCTGTGTTTTTCTGCGCCGGCACAGCAGCGTCACCGCAATGCCGAGCGCAAAGGCGATCACCGCCGTAAGCACATAGCCGCCCGCCTCCGCCGAGAGCAGGAACGAGCCGTAGACCGTGCCGGCGGACGCCGCGGCCGGGCCGCCCGGCAGCGCAGCGATCACGAGCGCGAGCAGGGCGAAGAGCCCTCCGGCCGTGCCGGAGAGCAGCCGGCAGGCGCGGCGAAAGCGCCGAACGATGATCCGGTCGCTTCGGCACAGGATCTCCGAGAGCGCTTCTTCCGTCATGTATTTCACAGTGCTTTTCACCTCCGGAAACGAGCTCCTGTTTTGCTGTTCACTCCTTAGTTGCACGTTCGCAGCTTTTTTCCCACCCGTTTTTAAGATTCTGCGTTTTGCACAAAACAAGAACGCCGTTTTTGTCGAAAAAACAAGAGCCCGGGCATATAAGCCCGGACTCAGGATCATTCCAAGGAGAATAAAGGGCGAACGCAAACAACGACCGTCATTCCGAGGAGGCCGCAGGGTCAGGAGAGGAGGCTTGGGAGCTTGCGGTAGAGGGCGCAGAGCGCTGCGGCGGTCATCAGCGGAAGGATGTAGCCGATGACCCTGGACACGCCGGGCTCGGAGACGAGCAGGTTGTAGAGCGCATGAAAGACCATGGCGGGGCTCAGCCCGCCGACCACGGCCGGGAAGGAAAAGGCCCGCAGGCGCTTAGCGGCGATGAACCAGATTGAAAGCGCCAGGATGCTCACGATGTGCATCACACCCACCGCAAGACCGCGGATGAGCACGTAGCTCAGGCTCTCCGCGCCGCTCGTTAAAAGATAGCAGCAGTTTTCATAGGTGGCGAAGCCCGCGCCGATCGCGACGGAGAGCATCGTCAGCGTCCGATCCTCCGGGTCGAACATCACAAGGAAGAACAGCAGCGGCATCAGCTTCATCAGCTCTTCGACCATCGGGGAGATGAAGATCGCTGCATCGTTTTCGCCCATGCCGGTGACGAGGTTCAGATAGCCGCTGATATAGGCCGCGAGCAGGCACACCAGCATGCCGAGCAGAAAGGCAGCCGCATAGCGCCGCGCCGAACCGCGGATAAAGAGCAGCGAGATGAGAAGCGGCACTGCGATGCACAGCAGGATATTTTCCGCGTAGATCATGCCGCCGCCTCCTTTTCCGCTGCCAGTGCCGCAAGCATGAGCGGGAAGCAGAGCGTCGTCAGCAGCAGCGCCGCGCTGTAGACAGCCCCGGAGCTCATATACATCGTGCAAACGCCTCCGGCAAAGGCCGCGAACGCGCGGCAGACGCCGGCGCCCGGCGCGTCTTTGCGCTTCAGCGACCGCAGCGCAAGCGCCGTCTGCGCCGCCGTGCCGGACAGGAGCAGCACGCTGCAGAAGAGATCGAGCGCACGCGCGGCGGCTTCGGGCGCAAAAAACGTCGCCGTCTGCGCCGCGATCAGCAGCACGCAGAGCGCCGCAAAGGCCCGCGTTACCACCGGGAAAAACGCTGCCTCCTCTTTGGCGCGGACACTGAGCGCGCACAGGAGATACCCGTAAGAGAGGCCGGTCAAAACATCCTGCACCCACTCGCCGGACCAGGCGATCCACAGCGCCGCGCAGGCGGCGGCAAAGGCAGCAGCGCCGAGCGTCTCCCGCCGCGCCTCCCAAAGGCAGAGCGTGCAGCGGCTCAAAAGCGCCGCCCCCAGCAGCAGGAACATCGCCCACTCGCCGATCTCGTTTGCCGCGAAGGGCATGCGCGTGCCCGGCCGCAGCAGGTCATAGGCCAGCCAGTAGAGGTCACTCAAAAGCACGCCGGCGATCGCGAAGGCAAAAAAGGCGGCCGTGAGCGACGTCGGCGCGGTGCCGAGCAGCCGGACCGTGCCGAGCAGCACCAGGGCCAGGACCGCGATCTGCGAAAGATTCAACAAGATCTCAGGATTCATCGCGCACCCGGTCTTTCTCGTGAAGGCGCCGATAGAAGAGACAAAGCAGCGTGACCGAGATACCGAGCGCAAAGGCCAGCACGCCCACGACCACATAGCCCATATAGGGCGCGAAGAGCAGGAGACTGCCGTAGCGCTGCATGCCCGGCCCCGCCTGCGCAGCCGGGAGCACGGGAAGGGATGCGACGACAGCGCAGAGCAGCAGCGCGCATGCGAGCACCCCTGCCGCGCTTGCGCGCAGACGCGCCCGGATGCCCCGCCGCTCTTTTACAAGCTCTGTCCGGCGCAGGATCTCCCGAAGCTGTTCATTCTCAGAGCGCATCGTCCCATCCCATCCTTTCCAGCCGCTCCCGCAGCGCCGCCCGGCCGCGCTCGGCCAGGTGGTAGGTCTGCCGTTTCGTTTTGCCCATCACGCGCGCGGCCTCCTCGTGGCTCATCCCTTCGAAATAGATGAGGGTCAGGATCTGCCGGTAGTCCTCTTTCAGGCATCTGAGCGCCTCGTAGAGCTGCCTCTTTCGCTCCTCCCTCAGCAGTTCCAGCTCCGGCGCCCCGGCTTCCTCGCCCGCGCGCAGATCCTCCGCCCCGCTCCGGCGCCGCTGCCGCCGCAAAAACTGCAGCGCGAGCTTTTTCCCGATGCCGAAGAGCCAGGTCCTGAAGCTGCTTCTCCCCAGAAAGCCCGCGCCCGCGGCGGCCTCGGCGAAGGCGTCGAGCATCAGCTCCTCCGCGTCCTCCATATTGCGGACGAAGCTGCCGAGAAAGAGCGTCAGGCTCTCGCGGTGCCGCTCCAGAAGAACGCGCAGATCGTCTTCGTTCCGTTTCGCGAGAAAGCGGCTGTAGATCACCTCGTCGCTTTCGCCCATCGCCGCTCCCCCC
>CAMNAE010000081.1 GCA_946530565.1 uncultured Oscillibacter sp. | reverse complement strand
TGGGGCATGATGCCGTCGTCGGCCGCGACCACGAGGATCGCGATATCGGTGATCATCGCACCGCGGGCACGCATGGCGGTGAAGGCTTCGTGGCCCGGCGTGTCGAGGAAGGTGATGGGCTTGCCGTTGATCTGTACCTGATAGGCGCCGATGTGCTGCGTGATGCCGCCGGCCTCGCCGGATGCGACGCTCGTGTTGCGGATCGTGTCGAGCAGGGAGGTCTTGCCGTGGTCGACGTGGCCCATGACGACAACCACCGGCGCGCGGGGCTCCAGCTCGTCTTCGCGGTCTTCGCGATCATCGATCAGTTTTTCCTCGATCGTGACGACGACTTCCTTTTCGACCTTGCAGCCCATCTCCATGGCGACGAGCGCGGCGGTATCGTAGTCGATGATCTGGGGAAGCGCGGCCATGACGCCGTTGCGCATCAAAACCTTGATGACCTCGGCACCGGTCTTCTTCATGCGGCTCGCAAGCTCCCCGACGGAGATCTCGTCGGGGATCATGACCTTGAGCGGGGCCTTCTTTGCAATCTCGAGCTGCAACCGGCGCATGCGCTCCTGCTCGTCCTGCTTGCGCTTGTTGGACATGTTCTGCCCGCCTCGGCGCTGGTTGTTCGTGCGGATCTTTTCCTTGCCGCCGCGCTGCTTTTTCTCCATCTGCGCGGCGCGCTCGCCGCCGAGCGTCTCAAGGCGCTCGTCGTACTTGGCAAGGTTCACATCGCCGCCGGTGCGCGTGTCGACGAGCTTCTTCTGCGGCACACGGGAGCTCTGCTGGGGCTGCTGCGGCTTTTGCTGCTGCGGCTTGCTCTGCCCCTGCTGACCCTGGGCAGCCACGGGCGCAGACGGCTTTTGCGCGGGCTGCTTCTGGCTCTGGGGCTTTGCGGCCTGCTGCGCGGGCTCCTTTGACTTGCTGCCGTCGCCCTGTGCCGCCTTTGCCGGAGCGGCGGCTTTTTCTTCTTTTTTTGCCTCGGGCGCGGGGGCAGTCTCTTTTGCAGGCTCCTCATGATAGGTGTCGGAATAGATCACCTGAATGTTGGAGATCTGGTTGTTCTGCGTGAGATGCTCCATCACGAGCGAAAGCTCATGATCCTCGAGCACCTGCATGCTGCTTTTCGGCGCCGTCGCGTATTTCCCTAAGATCTCGTTGATCGCCTTGGTCGGGAGGCCGAAGTCCCTTGCAAGTTCTCTGACTCTGTATTTTTCAATAGCCAATCATAACACCTCGTTTGTCTCCCGTCAGGGAGTGTCGTCTCGTTTCCTGTGCCTTTCAATATCTCGTTATGCCTTGCGGGCTTTGGCGCCGCGTTTCGGCTTTTTTTGCTTTCTCTCGCTTGCCCGCTTCGCTCTTTGCGCGGTCTCGTCCGCGATCTCGCCGTAAAGTGTGGGATCGATCGCACGGAGCCTTTCACCGATCGCGCCTGCAAAGCCGAAGTCTGTCACCGCCGCAGCAGCGCAGCTGGCAAGTCCGATCGCTCCGCCGAGCGTCGCCTTGTCGATCGACAGACGGGCGAGCGGTGCGCCGCTGCTCTCGGCAAGAAAGGCGATGCGCCGCGCTGTATGCTCGGAGGCATCGGACGCAAGCAGCATCAGCCGCAGATGCTTCACGCGTGCTGCGTCGCTGATCGCGTCGTCTCCGACCGCGAGCCGCTGTGCCCGGTAGACAAGGCCGAGGAAGCGGAGGAGCGCGTCAAGTGGTTCCATTTGCTGCGTTCAGCTCCTTTTCCATTGCCATATAGACCTGCTCGGGGATCTCGACTTCAAGCGCCCGTTCAAGCGCGCGGGACTTGCGTGCGCGTTTGAGGCATGCGGCGTTCGGGCAGAGATAGGCGCCCCGACCGGGGAGCCGACCGCTGAAATCGAGGACGGCGCCGTCAGACGTGCGCACGACACGAAGAAGGTCTTTCTTGTTTTTCATCTCACGGCAGCCGACACACTGCCGCTGGGGGATCTTTTTCACCTTCGGCATGGCCGTTTCACCTGCCTTCTTAAAGTCTTATTCCGTGGCTTCGGAAGTGTTGGTCTCAGGTGCTTCTGAGACCTCGGGCGCAGAGATCTCATCGGCCGGAGCTTCTTTCGCAGGCGCTGCCTCAGCTTCTGTCTCTTCTTCCACATAGCTCTCAGGCTTGATGTCGATCTTGTAGCCGGTGAGTCGGGCGGCGAGGCGGGCGTTTTGTCCCTCTTTGCCGATCGCGAGGGAGAGCTGATCGTCGGGTACGATCACGCGGCAGGCCTTGCCATCGGGGGCAAGAATGACCTTGCAGACGTCGGAGGGGGCGAGTGCCGCGGCAATGTAGGGAGCGGGGTCCTCGGCATACTTGATGATGTCGATTTTTTCGCCGTGGAGCTCCGAAACGATGTTGCCCACACGCTGACCCTTGGGACCGACGCAGGAGCCGATCGGATCGATGTTCTCGTCGTCGCTCCAGACGGCGATCTTCGTGCGGCTGCCGGCCTCACGAGCGATCGAGCGGATCTCGACGATGCCGTCGAAGATCTCGGGGACCTCAAGCTCGAAGAGGCGTTTGACTAGACCCGGGTGCGTGCGGGAGACCTGTACCTGCGGGCCGCGGCCCTGACGGACCTCGAGCACATACACGCGCACGTGAGCGCCGACCTCGTACGTTTCGCCGGGGACCTGCTCGCGCGGGTCAAGATACGCGTCGGTCGCGTCGTTTCCGGAGCCGATGCGAAGCGATACGCCGCCGTGCATGTCGATGCGGGTGACCACGCCGGTCAGGATCTCGTGCTGCTTGGAGTTGTACTCGTCGTAAACCATGTTGCGCTCAGCTTCGCGCAGGCCCTGGATGATGACCTGCTTTCCGTTGACCGCTGCGATACGGCCGAACTCAAGGTTCGAGACCGGAATGTTGACCGTGTCGCCGACGGCATAGGACGCCGAGAGCTTCAAGGCATCCTCAATCGGGATCTCGTTGTCAGGGTCGACGTAGTCTTCTTCTTCGACGACGTTCTTCTGAACGAACATGTTCAGCGTCTTGTGATCCATATCAGGCTCAATCACGACGTTTTCAACATAGGGATGATCGCGCTTGTATGCGGCGGTGATCGCCTGGATGATCTTGTCGAGCATAAAGGACTGCGGGATCCCGCGTTCTTTTTCGAGCAGGGCCAGGGCGGCGAAGATCTCGGCCGGATTCAGCCCCGCAGGCTCCTTGGGCTTTTGCTTTCTGCCTCTCATGTGATTATCTCCTTAATCGTATTGAGAAATTGAGTATGATTCTTTTGAGCGGATCGCTCGGGGTTTCAGTCAAAATCGACGCGCAGACGCACCAGCGCGATCTCCTTCGGTGAGAAGGTCAGCTCCTGCTCACCCATCTTTATGCGCACTTCACCGCTCTGGGCGTCGCGGCCGATGAGTTCACCCGGGAACTCCTTGGCACCGCCTTTGGGCTGGTAGGTCTTGAGCAGGATCTTTGCGCCGGCGTAGCGGTCAAAGTCGCTTTGCCGCCTGAGCGCACGCTCGGCTCCGGCAGAGCCGACCTCAAGTGTATAGCTGCCCTCGATCGGGTCGACCTCGTCGAGCGCGTCGGAAAGCTTTCTCGAGATCGCCTCACAGTCGAGAATGTCGACGCCGCCCGGCTTATCGAGCAGGACCCTTAAGATCCAGACGCCGCCCTCGCGGACGTATTCAACATCCCAGAGCTCGCAGCCCTGTTCTTCCACAAAGGGCTTTGCAAGCTCATAGGTGAGTTCGGTGACTTTTTTCATGGTCTTCACCTCCGTAATCAACCAACAAAAAGGAGCGAGCCTTGCGGCTCACTCCGAATTTCCTCTTCTTACGCAAGTCAATATACCACAACATGCGGCACATTGCAAGAGAAAAGACACAAAAAGTTGAAAAAACAGGCGAAAAAATGCGGCAAAGCAGAATCAGCCGGCTCTCAGAGCAGGCGGACACCGGATTCCGCGCAGATTTTGCGGGTCTCCTCATCCCAGAGACTCACCTGGACCTCGCCGATATGGCAGGCACCGAGGAGCAGCATGCACACGCGGCTCTGCCCAATGCCGCCGCCGATCGAGTCCGGCAGACGTCCGCCGAGGAGGAGCTTGTGGAAGTAGAGCTCGCGGCGCTCCTCGTGTCCCGAGGCCTTGAGCTGGCGCTCAAGCGCAGGAGCATCGACACGGATGCCCATCGAGGAGATCTCGAAGCGCTGCTGCAGCACGGGGTTCCACATGAGGATGTCACCGTTGAGCGTCCAATCGTCGTAGTCGGGGGCGCGGCCGTCGTGCGGTTTGCCGTTTTTCAGGTTACCGCCGATCTGCATCAAAAATACAGTCTGGTACTCGCGGCAGATGAGATCTTCACGTTCAGAGGGCGTTTTGTCAGGCCAGCGCTCTTCAAGCTCGGAGGTCGTAAAAAAGTGCACGTGGCGCTCGGGTTTGAAAGTGAGGGCGGGGAAGGAGTAGCGTACAAAGGTCGCGGTGTCGCAGATCGAGCCGACGATATCCTTGACGGTCTCCTTGAGATACTCGACGTTGCGGTCCTCGTGCGAGATGACCTTTTCCCAGTCCCACTGATCGACATAGACCGAGTGGAGATTGTCGGTCTCCTCGTCGCGGCGGATCGCGTTCATATCCGTGTAGATGCCCATGCCGATCGGGAACTCATAGCGCTTCAGGGCAAGACGCTTCCACTTGGCGAGCGAGTGCACGACCTGGCCCTGCACGCCCACATCCGGGATGTCAAAAGAGACGGGCCGCTCGACGCCGTTCAGGTCGTCGTTGAGGCCGGTCGCGCCGTCGACGAAGAGCGGCGCGCTGACGCGGTGCAGATTCAGCTTGCGCGAGAGGTTGTGCGTGAAATCATCGTGGATCAGCTCGATCGCGCGCTGCAGCTCGTTATTCGTAAGGGGCATGTGATAGCCCTGGGGGATACGGATCTTGCTCATGGGGGATCATCCCTTTCTAAAAAAATCAGTGTTCACACCAGCGCGCCGACCAGCGCGGGCGTGATGAAGCTCTCGATCAGTGAGGCGAGGATCAGCACCGGCAGGAGGATCTTGACCTGGATCTCGCCCATCAGCTGCAGGCACTGGCGGATGCCCGCACCCTCGGGCTTTTTGCGGATCCGCGCAGTGAAACGGGAACAGACGAAAAAGCCTGTTCCGGCCGAGAGCACGAGCGCCGGGAGCTCCAGGATCCCGTGGGGGAGCAGCGAGAGAAGATAGACTGCCGGGGAGTAGCCGGAGCGCACCGTTAAAACGCCGAGCATGCCGATGACAGCCGCGTTGATGCCAAGCTGCAGCGCAGGCAGCATGACGACGGGAATGAGACCGTAGAGCATGATCATGCCGCAGGAGATGTAATTGTTCAAAAAGATCCCGAACGGATTCATCTGCATGTTCCCAACGCCTTCGAGTGAGATCGCTGAGTCTCCGAAGAGCAGCTCGAGCACATGCTCGGCGCCGGTTTGAACGGCGGGGACGAACGCACAGGCGCAAGTGCCTGCGATGCAGACCACAAAGAACACGGCCGCAGCCCGCAGGACCTCGTAGTCAAGGCCGGAATCCCACGCGCTTTTGATCTGCTGCGTATAGGATTTCGGGATCATACGGCAAGCTTCTCCAGACCGAGCTTCAGGCGGCGCAGAGCCTCAGCGCGCCCGAGGATGTGACAGATCTCGACCGCGCCGCCGGGAGTAACGGTCTTGCCGGCAAGCGCGATGCGCACCGGCCACATGAGCGTCGCGTTCTTGACGCCAAGCCCCTCGGCAAGGCCGATCAGAGCGTCATGGATCGTATCCTGTGACCAGTCGGCGAGATTCTCAAGCAGCGGGATCACAGCAGAGAGCATATCGCGTGAAACGTCGGGGTTCGTCTTGGACTTCTTGTTCGTAAAGAGCTCTACGGGATAGTCGGGGAGGGCGTCGAAGAAGTCGACCTTTTCTGGGATATCCGAGAGCTTTTCGCAGCGCGCCTGCAAAAGAGCGGCGACGGCGCTGAGATCGATCGCGGGATTTTGCACGCTCCTGCGGATCCAGGGCTCGGCGACGCGGGCAAAGTCCTCTGCCGGGAGCGCGCGCAGATAGGTCGCGTTGAAGTAGTCGAGCTTGGCGATGTCGAAGATCGCGGGGGACTTGGAGATGCCGGCGATGTCGAAGGCCTCTACGAGCTCGGAGAGCGAGAAGATCTCCTGCTCGGAACGTTCGCCGCGCGGCGCCCAGCCGAGAAGCGCGACATAGTTGAGGACCGCAGGCGTGAGATAGCCCTGTGCGATCAGGTCCTCGTAGGAGGGATCGCCGTGGCGCTTTGACATTTTGTTGTGCTGGTCGCGCATGACAGGAGAGCAGTGGACATAGGTCGGGATCTCCCAGCCGAAGGCCTGATATAAAAGGTCGTATTTCGGTGCGGAGGAGAGGTACTCGCTGCCGCGGACGACATGTGTGATGCCCATGAGATGATCGTCGATCACGTTGGCGAAGTTGTAGGTCGGAAGGCCGTCGCTCTTTAAGAGGACCTGCTCGTCAAGCGTCTCGTTTTCAACCGTGATATCGCCGAAGGTCACGTCGTGGAAGGTCGTGGAGCCCTCGGGGATGATCTGCCGCACGACATACGGTGCTCCGGCTTCCAGCCGGGCCTGGATCTCCTGAGATGTGAGCAAGGGGCAGGAGCAGTGATGCTTTTTGATCGTCACGCCGTCCGCGACCTCTTCGCCCTCAGTATCGTCCTTCGCGCAGAAGCAGCGGTATGCGGCGCCCTTCTCGATCAGGAGCTCGGCGTATTTCCCGTAGAGGGAGCGGCGCTCGGACTGGATATAGGGGCCGACAGGTCCGCCGACGTCCGGCCCCTCGTCGTGGTCAAGGCCGCACTCTTTCATGGTGCGGTAGATCACGTCGGTCGCGCCGGAGACGAGACGGTTCTGCGTGTCTTTTTCCAGCGCCAGCACGAAGTT
>CAMNAE010000080.1 GCA_946530565.1 uncultured Oscillibacter sp. | reverse complement strand
GGCCGAGGCAGAGGCGGCAGCCGAGATCTTCCGCCAGACGTGTCCCGACGCCGAGATCGCGATCCTTCGCGGCGGCCAGCCGGTGTACTTCTATCTGATCTCGTTTGAATAATACTGATTTTAAATCGTTTGATCGAAGAATCGTATAAGGCCGTTTTTCAGGCTGCTTTTCGCCCCCACAGCTTTTCTGAGAAGCTGCGGGGGTGTTTTTTGTTTGTGATCCTTGCTTTTGATACTCCTGCCGTCAGGGTCCCCGACGGTTCGCTCCTGGTGCCAATATGAACGATATTGACTTGCTGAAGTGAAAAGTGTATTATATTTGCACAAGCTTTTCTGTATGTTTATGATCCATTGTTATCCACTTTTCACAGGAGGCCCCTGGATATGAAGAACGGTCTAAAGAGAGC
The DNA here is from genome assembly GCA_946530565.1 of uncultured Oscillibacter sp. GTDB lineage: Bacteria > Bacillota > Clostridia > Oscillospirales > Oscillospiraceae > Oscillibacter. The sequence continues at coordinate 6,536 of CAMNAE010000080.1, read as the reverse complement.
TGTCGCTTTTATGCTTTCGGCGGCACTGACCTTTACGCTTGTTCCGGCGGCGCTTGCAGAGGGCAGCGCTGATCATTCCGGCATCGGCGGGAGCGTGCTGACACCCGAGATCTCCGGCTCTGACGGCGTGAGTGCGCTTTTATCAGACCGCATACAAAGTACCTTACAGGAGGAAGTATCCGATGACAGCGATAATCGCATCTCGCGGCTTGAGGTGGATGGCTCCTCGGCGCAGGTAGCGTATCAGGCGGCAACGGACGCCCGTCTGGTCGTAGCCCTGTACGACGAGGACGGGAGCATGGTCACGAGCGGCAGCGCGGATGTATCCGCAAGCGAACGCGAGGCGGTCGTCTCCATCCCGCTCGGAAACGTGCCGTCCTTCTTCACCGCGAAAGCCTATCTGATCGATGCCGAAAGCGGCATGCCGCTCAGCGAGGCGTTCACGAACAATCTCTACACAGAATCGCTCACGGAGCTCGCGCACTCCACCGTGGCGGATTATGACGAAGCGCTTGTTTTGAACCTGGACGCTGACGATACGACCAACTTCGTCGTGTATAACCCCGGCGTCACGATCGTTAAGAGCGCCAGCAGCCGCAATAACGTGACCGAGCTCGGCGGCGGCGCATACCGTATCTCCGGCGCAACAGACGACGTTCTTGGCCTTCAAGTTGGAGACATTCTCTCGCTTCAGGGCCAGGACGGCAGCGTGCTTTTGATCAAGCTTGCTTCCATTGAGAGATCGGGCGATACCGTCACGATCACGCAGGACGATTCCATCGCACTTGAGGATGTGTTTGACGTCGTCAAGATCGAGGGCGGCTACGATCCCACAGCGGACATCGCGTCGCTCTCGGAGCTCGATACTTCTGTGACGGGCAAGATCACGAAGGATCTGAAGCTCAAAAAGGAATTCAAGCGCGATCAGGACGTATTTGACGACGACGCGCCGAATATCACGCTCAGCATGAAGGGTTCCCTGACGCTGACGGCCTATGTCAAGCTGTATCTCAGCTTCGATGAGCAGTACGTTGAGGCGAAGATCACCCTTGACGCGGACTTCGACGCGTTTATTTCGGGCAGCACGGGACGGCAGACCTTCGACCTTCTGCTCGAGCCGGTCTTCTTCGCCCCCGTTCCCGGCGTGAACATCAGCGTGATGCCCTCGATCGTCGTTGACGCGTCCCTTCAGCTGCGCTTCCACGCGAACGTCACCGCCGCGCTCGGCTGGGCTTATACGGGCGACGGCTTTGAGAACCGATCCGCAAAGCCGAAGCTGAGCGGCTGCGACATCTCCGTGGATGGAAAACTCTTCCTCGGCTTCTCTCTGGAACCCTCTGTCGCCGTATTCAGCAATAAAGTCGGCGAGGCCAAGCTGACGGCCACGCTGGGCTTTACCTTCACAGGACAGATGAAGAAAGACTTTGTCGACAAGACCCACGCCTGCGACAAATGCATCGGCGGCAAGGTGGAATTTGACGTTGAGCTCTCCGGCTCGGCAAAATTTCTGGGCGAGCTCGATGTCAGTGCAAAGATCCTCGACATCAAATATCCCCTGCTCGATTTCTACTATTCTTTCACCTACGAGGATTGGGGCTTTGAAACATGTCCCCATCTGAAGTATCCCGTAAACCTGCGATTGTGGGATGTGGACGAGAACAAGCAGGCGACGCTCCGCACGGGTGCAGAGGTGGAATACTACGGCCTCAGCACGATCGGCAGGCCGTTTGCGGGCACCCTTACGACGGATGCAAACGGCGCGGCGGAGGTGTATCTCCCCGCGGGCACCTATGAGTTCTACGCTGAAAACCCGGAAAAGAAGACATTTGCCTCCAAAACGCTGATCCTGATCGATAAGGACGAGCCGGAAGGACAGAAGATCGACATTTACCTTGAAGAAGAGGTGTACATCGCCTCCGTCACCGTCGTCAACGAGGAGGGCGAAAAGGTGTCCGGCGCGGTGATCCATGGCACGGGACGGGAAAAAGGCCCCGTGACGGACGCGTACGGAAATGCCCGCATCCCGCTTCGTGTCGGCACCTATCATCTGAGCGTATCGAAGGACGGAAGCGAGCCCGTCGAGCTTGAGGAATTCAGGATCACGGGCTATGACGTGGTGCTCCCCCGCGTCGTGATCCGGGAGCCCCGCTTCAAGCTCAGTGTGCGCGTGCTCGACGAGGACTGGAACGCGGTGGGCGGCATCCCGGTCACGGTGGATGAAACCGGCGAAACGCTCTATACGAACGATGACGGCAGCTGCACATTTACGGAAAAGAGCGGCGAATACAATCTCTCGGCACAATTTGCCGACGGAAGCTTCACCGGTACGGCTTCCGTCACAGTAAACGGGCGTGACAGGAACGCCGCGATCTACCTCACGAAGAATGCCCTCACCGTCACCGTAAGCGCCGTGACAGAGGAAAATGAGCCCGCGGCGAATCTGCCGATCCTGGTAAACGGGCTCGAGAGCGGCGTCAAAACCAACGAGCTCGGTGAAGCTGTTCTTTCGCTTGACAAGGGCAAATACCGCTTCGACATATCCACCGCGCAATGGTTCGGCTCCGAAGAGGAGGAGATCAAAAAGGATCAGAATATCACGATCACACTCAAAAAATCCTGGATGGAGTGGAGCTTTGACTCAGATACCGGAGCGCTTTCCGTTTGGGGAGAGGGCGCGATGCCCGACTATTCCGACGAGATCAGTTCCGACATTCCGTGGGCAAGACTTAAATTTGATCAGAGTAAGAGCAAGTGGCTGACCCGGATAAAAAGCATTGAGGTCAACGGTCTGAACCACATCGGCGATCACGCGTTCAGTTACTGTCTGGCCGCGGGGGCCGTGACCATATCGGACAGTGTCAGAAGCATCGGAGACGAAGCATTTGAATGCTGTGGGGACCCCTACTACACAGACCAAACGCTCGAGATCAGACTGCCGGAGACTCTGGAGCGCATCGGGGAACGCGCATTTGCAATCAGCGGACTGAAGACGGTCTATATTCCCGCTGACGTGCGCCTGATCGGGGCATCCGCGTTTACAGGTACCTCGTTCACCGGCTTCGAGGTCGACCCGGACAATACGGCGTATACCGCTGTCGGCGGCGTTCTGTTCTCAAAGGACATGACCACGCTTGCGGAATACCCGGACGCTTCTGAGAATACGAGCTATACGGTCCCGCAGGGCGTTGCGGCGATCGCCAGGAGCGCGTTCAGCGGCTCTAAAAACCTGACGGATATCGTTCTGCCGGAGACGATCATTTCGATCGGAGAAGAGGCCTTCGATGGCTGCTCCAACTTAACGACGATCAACATACCGGACAGTGTTGAGTCGATCGGGGCGCGCGCGTTCCGTTCCTGCTCCGGGCTTACCGGGATCGATATCGGAAACGGCGTGAAACGAATCGGCGTCAACGCGTTTTACTACTGCTTTTCTTTGAAAACGGTCACGATCGGACGCAGCTTCGAAGGCTTTGAAGGTCCCGATGACACTGAATACCTCTACGGTTTTGACCCATCCGTATTTAAGGTTGCCTCCGATAATCCCCGCTTTTTTACCGACGGCAAAGCCTTATTCGAGAAAACCGAAGACGGCGTCAAACTGGTCCGTTACGCCAACGCCAATCCCGCTGAAAGCTATATCATCCCCGACGGAGTTACTGAGATCAGTCCTGGCGCGTTCCGCTCGAGCAGCAGCCTAAAAAAGGTCGTGATCGCCGACAGCGTGATCAGCATCGGAAAGTATGCCTTCAGCAGTATGGATGCTCTGGAGACGCTGGTCATCGGACAAAGCTTTTTGAAGGCGGGCGGTCTTCTCTTCAGCACGGATCATCTGCAAACCGTGATCGTCAGGTGCAGCAGTCCCAATATCAGCGACAGCACGACCTTATTCGATTACACACTAAAATCTTTCAGCAATATCGTTTATATGGGCGACGCCCCCGCCATGTACGCGATCTTTAAAAAGAAGCTCTCAGGCAATGCTTCAGCACCCACCAGGTTCTATTACCCGGATATCTGGGATGAAAGCCTCATTCCGCCTGCGGATGAGCAGTCAAAGTATGAGACATGGATTCCCTACGACGTCTCCTCCTACGATCCTGAGGGCGGCCTGCCGTCGTAAATCGTCACCGGGTATCATACTGATTTCAAATAAAGCGCTTGCATTTGAAGCGTTTTAAGCGCAGCAGCGCTGCTAGGCACGAGCCGGCAGCCTCGCGCGAAATTGGTATTGCATCGCTTCTTCAAGGTGCTTTGGCGCCTTTGAAAAGTGAGCTTAGATGCTCACAGGCAACGGAATCAAGGCAGTCAAATCACCCCCGCAGCTTTGCTGAGAAGCTGCGGGGGTGATTTTATTGGAGCTTTAGCGCAAAAACAGCACCCTCCCCGTTTTTGTTCGGAGAGGGTGCTGTTCATTTAAAAGACGATCAAGATCAGTCGACCAGAGAGATCTGGGCGGTCTCGGCCGCGTCGCCGCGGCGGACGCCGGTGCGGACCACGCGGGTATAGCCGCCGTTGCGGTCGGCATACTTCGGGGCCAGCTCCTTGAAGATCTTCTTGCAGACATCTTCGCGGGTGATGAAGCTCATCGCCTGACGGTAGGCGGCCAGATCGCCGGCCTTGCCGAGGGTGATCATCTTCTCGGCAAGAGGCTGGATCTCCTTCGCGCGGGTGAGGGTCGTCTCCATCTTGCCGTTGTCAAGAAAGTCCGTGACCTGCTGGCGGAGCATCGCCATGCGCTGATCCGTTGTCTTGCCAAGTTTCCGAGTTCCGGGCATTTCGGTTACCTCCTTCGCCTGACTCTGCTTACATAACAGAGCGGTGATTAATTCGATTCTTCGCTGGCCAGATGCAGACCCATCATATCCAGCTTGTTGATGACCTCTTCCAGAGACTTGCGGCCGAGGTTGCGTACCTTCATCATCTCGTCTTCGGTCTTGGAGATCAGGTCTTCGACGGTATTGATGTTGGCGCGCTTGAGGCAGTTGAAGCTGCGCACGCTCAGGTCAAGCTCTTCAATGGTCATTTCCAGCACCTTATCACGCTGGGTCTCAGGCTTCTCAACGACCGTGAGGCGGTTGCTGACCGTCTCGGAGAGGTCGGTGAAGAGCGTGAAGTGATCCACCAGGATCTTGGCGCCCAGAGAAACAGCGTCCCGGGCGGAGATGGAGCCATCGGTCCAGACCTCCAGCGTCAGCTTGTCATAGTCGCTGGAAGCGCCCACACGGGTGGGCTCAACGGTATAATTGACTTTGACAACGGGGGTGTAGATGGAATCCACCGCAATGGTGCCAATGATATTCTGCTGGGGCTTATTCTGATCCGCAGGCACATAACCGCGGCCGCGGGAGAGCGTGATTTCCATGTTCAGTGTCGCGCCGTTATCCAGCGTCGCGATGTGCATCTCGGGGTTGAGGATCTCAACCTCGCTGTCGGCCTTGATATCGGCGGCGGTGACCTCGCAGGGACCCACAGCTTCGATATAGACCGTCTTGCCGCTGTCGCCGGCGAGCTTCGTAAGAAGCCCCTTCACGTTCAGCACGATCTCGGTCACGTCTTCCTTGACACCGGGGATCGTGGAGAACTCGTGCAGCACGCCGTTGATCTTGATCGTCGTCGGCGCGTAACCGGGCAGGGACGAGAGCATCACGCGGCGCAGAGCGTTGCCGAGCGTCGTGCCATAGCCGCGCTCGAGCGGCTCGACCACATACACACCGTGGGAAATCTCTTCAGGCTTTTCAATGCACTCAATCTGAGGCCGTTCAATTTCGATCATTCGCTTCCCCTCCTTTTAGCCCAATATGGCGGCCGGCCGTTTTCTCAGCCGGCCGCTGAAAAGTTGTAAGTACCAATGATTACTTGGAGTACAACTCGACGATGAGGTGCTCTTCAACGGGCACATCAATGTCTTCGCGGGCGGGGAGGCGAACGATCGTGCCCTTGAGGGCAGTCTTGTCACGATCCATCCACGCGGGGATCACGAAAACGGGAGCATCCTGGCCGGTCAGGCGCTTGAAGACCTCGGACTGGCGGCTGCCCTCGGCGACCTCGATGACATCGCCGGCCTTCACCAGGTAAGAGGGGATGTTGACCTTCTTGCCGTTCACGGTGAAGTGGGCGTGGCTCACGAGCTGACGGGCCTGACGGCGGGTCATCGCGAAGCCCATGCGATAGACGACATTGTCCAGACGGCGCTCCACGGAGATGAGGAGGTTGTCGCCGGTCTTGCCCGGGGCCGCGGCGGCGGCCTCGTAGTAGTCGTGGAACTGCTTTTCGAGAATGCCGTAGATGAACTTCACCTTCTGCTTCTCGTTGAGCTGGATGCCGTACTCGCTCTTCTTGCGTCTCATCTGGCCGCCGGGCTTGCGGTTGGTCTCCTTCTTGGCATAGCCCATAACAGCGGGAGAAATGCCCAGCGCCTTGCAGCGCTTGGCAATCGGCTGCATATTTCTTGCCATATTGCTGTTACCTCCTATTCAATTACACGCGGCGGCGCTTCGGCGGACGGCAGCCGTTGTGCGGGATCGGGGTGACGTCCT
>CAMNAE010000079.1 GCA_946530565.1 uncultured Oscillibacter sp. | reverse complement strand
AAGGAGGCGCTCTCGTCGCCCGAGATCGTCACGGCGGCGGAGGCGGGCGAACAGCCCATGACCTCATCATAGCCGTTCGTATCCCATTCGAGCGACGCGCTGCCCATGCTGCCGACCGGGATCTGCTCCATCTTCACGCCGGGGACGCCGCGCAGTTTCAGTGCCGCTCCGTCCGGCGCCGTGAGGTCCAGCACGACAGCCGACGGGGGCAGGACGGTCTGCCCGGAGATCGCGCTCGCAAAGCCGGAGGCCTCTGCCGTAAAGCTGCCGAGCGCCGGCAGCGCGCCAAGGGCGAGGTCCTCCCCTCTCGAGACGTCCGCCGTGCCGCCCATGATATGTCCGCTCCTGCCCGAGAGCTCCCAGGTATAGCTCCCGGTCGGGAGGTCGCCGAGGGGCAGCGCTTCGCGCCTGTCCTCGGTCACGACGACGGAAGCGCGCGTGTTCGCCCCCTTCAGGGTGAACGTCGTTCCGACATAGTCCGCGGGGATCCCGGTCACGAACGTCCTCGCGTAGACGCGGTGATCCGAGAGATCGAAGTCGACCGAGCCTGCGAGCGCGCCGTCTTCCAGCAGCTCATAGCTGAGCCTGGTGAGCCGGTCCGCGTCCGCCGGCAGTTTGACTTCCGCGCGGAAACAGCCGTTTCCGTACTCCGACGCCCCGGCGGCCGCGGTCCTGCTCGCGCCCGCGGCGTCGAGATAGGTCAGCGTCATGCGCTGCGAGCGGCCGAAGCCGGCGGAGGCCTCAAAGGTCCCGGAGATCGTCGCGCCGGGCGCGACGGCATAAAAGCGCGTGCCGGTCCCGTCGTCTTTGAGCTCCGCGGGGACCGCCGGCGCAAAGAGCGCGCGGATAAAGACGGGCTCCAGCGTTCGGAGCTGCAGCACCCGCTCCCGCCCGGCGGGGATCTCCCCGTCCGCAGCGACGCGGAGTTTTGCCCTCTCCGCGCTCTTGAGAAGGCCGCGCGCGATCGTCAGCTCATAGCGTCCGCTGCCGTCGTTCCAGTCGAGGCCGCGCGTGAGCACTTCGGTGCCGGAGGCCGTCTCGAAAACGGCCTCAAGGGAGAGCCCCGCGGGCGCGGACGCCCAGAAGGTGTATTCATCCGTCTCCGCGCCGGTTAGGATCCACGCCCCGCCGCGCTGCTCTGCGGCAAGTCCGCTCGCCGTCACGACGACGCCGGCGTCCGTCGGCGCCGTCGGCCTCACGCCGGTGTCGGGCTCTTTGAAGATGCAGTAATACGGCGAGGGCACGAGCCCGTCGGTCCCGCCGAGATCGGCATAGGGGTAATAGAGCCCGTCGATCGTTCTGCCGTAGCTCTGACGCAGCTGGTACTTCCCGCCGCCAAGCTCCGTCAGATGGCTCTTCCAGTCGAAAAACCAGGCGTCATACTCGGGCGTCTCCCCTCCGGTGCTCTTCCGGAAGCCGAGAGCGCCCCATGTGAGCGCCTCTCCGTCGACGCCGCCGGGGAATTCAAAGCGAAGAGAGCGGTAGCCGTACGCGTCGGGCGCGGAGACCGCGGCGGCAGTGATCGTGGTCGGATCGTCGCTTCCGTCGCTGCCCATCCAGGTGAGGGTGTAGAGCGCCGGGTCGTCCGGGAGGCTGAAGCCCGAGACGCGAAGCGTCATGCTCTCTATCGTATCTTCGCCGGCGCCCTCCTCGTAGTCCAGCACCTGGAGCGTCGTATACAGCGCGACCGGGCTCTTGGCGCTGACGGAATGGATCGGCACCGTCGCGAAGCGCTCTCCTGCGACCGTGATCGTCAGTTCGGTATCGCCGGAGCGCGGGGAAACGGGGACCGTATACCAGAAGACCCGGTCGTCGCCGCCCTCGCTGTCCACGCCGCCGAAGACGTGTTTTTCGACGCTCCCGGACGCGCAGGAGACCGCGATGTCCTCCGGCGCGAGATCGGTCTTGCCGTAGAGCGTGAGCTCGCGGGCGGAGCCGAAGCCGCTTTCGGGCACAAAGAACGCGATCGGCTCCGATGGATCAAAAGCCTCAAAGTTCATGCAGCGGATCATGATCCGCGTCTTTAAAAACTCCGCGGGAGAAGCCTCGTCGCCGAGGTCCTCCTGCGCCGCGCAGTCCTCGCCCATCGCCCAGTCGTTCATGCTCGTACAGCCGGCGCCGGAGAGCGTGAGCCCCGTAAAAACGGGCGCCTTCTCTCCGGAGGCGTATTCCCCCGCAAGGCCGGCCAGCGCCGGGGCCGGCAGGAGCGAAAGGCACATCACAAGGGACAGGCACAGACTCAAAAAGCGTTTCATGGTATCCCTCCTCATCGTTGATAGCGGCAGAGAACGATAGAATGATAGAACGATTCATTGTGATTATAGCAGAACCGCTGATGCAAATATAGGCGATCACAGCAACTGGCCGTGACAATTCAAGGCACGATTCGTGCCTTGCTGACAGCAGGGCGGCAAGCGTGTCCTGAAGGCGCAAATTGAAAGGCCGCGCCCCTTGATTTTCCGCGGGGTTTCTGCTATGCTGAAAATGTAAAATTATACATTCCGATTTACCCATTTCAAGGAGGTCGATCCCATGAAAAAGTCTTTGCTGCGGGCGCTGCTGCTCGCGCTGTGCTGCTGCCTGCTCGTGAGCGCCCCCGCCCTGGCCGCCGAAAACATTGAGTGGGAGGAGTCCGTGACCGTTGAAAACCCGCTCTATCCCACCGCGGTCACCGCGGGAGACGAGAACGATTTCGAAGCGCTGCTCATGGACGACGTCGTCCCGGTCTCGTGTACGACGGAAGACGAGGTCATCGCCGCGCTGCGCAGCGGCATGGAGCAGCGAGAGGCCGTGATCAGCGTTGTATTCAAGGATATGGACGTCACGTCAAACTATCTTAAAGAGCACGTGAAGCCTTACTTTGAGAGCGCCATGGACCACACGGGCGTTTCCACGCAGGGCGATTATCTGCGCTGGATCTATGAGCGCTACAATGTGAGCTTCGGCTCCCGCTTCTCGGAGACCTTCGACATCGAGTACTACGCGACTTATAAGATCGTCTACTACACGACGATCGAGCAGGAGGCCGAGGTACGCGATTGGATCAGCTCGGCCTTTTCTTCCCTGCCCCTTGAGGACGCCTCCGGTACGCCCGTGAGCGTCCGTGAGCAGATCGAGGCCGTGTATCAGTACATCTGCGAGAACGTGAGCTACGACTACACGAATCTCAACGACGATACCTATACGCGCAAATATACCGCCTATGCCGCCGCGATCGACGGCACGGCCGTCTGCCAGGGTTATTCGGCGCTCTTTTACCGCATGCTTTTGGAGCTCGGCATCGACAACCGCATCATCGCGGGTCTCGGCAACGGCGGCGACCACGCCTGGAACATCGTGACCGACGGCGATCACTATTATAACTGCGACGTGACCTGGGACTCCAACAACTACTGGGCCGGGCATCAAACGCCGCGCAGCTGGTTCATGAAGATCGGCGAGGAGTTCCCCAATCACAGCCGCGACTCGGAGTATCTGAGCGATGAATTTACCGCCCTCTACCCGACGGTCGAGCACAAGCTGAATCGCTACCAGGGCACCCCGGCGACCTGCACGGAGTGGGGCATTCGTGAGCACTACATCTGCACCAACTGCGGCCGCGCCTTCGCCGACGAATGGGGCGATGAGGAGATCCTGAATCAGGCGTTCGGGATTGAGCCGCTCGGCCATACCTGGGGGGATTGGACCTACGAGACCGGCGTCCGCTTCCACATCTGCACCCGCTGCAATGAATCCGAGCAGGAAGTACTCAATGAGAACACCTATATCGTCCGCGCCTATGAGGTGATCTTAGAGCGCGGTGCCGACGACGAGGGCCTTGCCCACTGGACCGAGCAGCTTAATAGCGGCGTGAGCGCCGGCGAGATCATCAAGGAGTTCTTCAGATCTGAGGAGTTCAAGAGCCGCGGCCTTTCCAACGAGGAGATCGTAACGCTCTGCTACGAGGCCATGCTCGGCCGTGCGCCCGAGAAAGCCGGCCTTGCCAACTGGACGGCGCTGCTCGACGACGGCTACTCCACGACGAAGCTCGTCGCCGCGATCGTGACGGAGCCTGAGTTCATCCAGCTGTGCGGATACTACGGCCTGACGCCCGGCTCCGTCGATATCCCGCCGATGGACGAAAAGAGCAATGTAACGAACTTCATCCGTCGCTGCTACATCTACGCGATCGGCCGCGAGGCCGACGAGGGCGGCCTGAACAACTGGGTCAGCCAGCTGCTGGACGGCACCCTCACCCCTGAGCGCGCGGCGTTCAAGTTCGTCTTCGCTGACGAGGTCCATGATCAGGAGCTTGACAACCGCGGCTTTATCACGATGCTCTACCGCATGATGCTCGGCCGCCGCCCGGACAACGACGGGCTTGCGAACTGGGTCAACGTGCTCGATGCCGGCGACGCCGCCGGGCGCGATCCGGACGTCGTACGGCAGGAGGCCTACGCGCTCTTCGCGGCCAGCCAGGAATTCAATATGATCGTGGAGTCCTACGGCCTCGGCAGCGGGACCTGAGAGATCAAAATGTAAGCGTATCTTTCATATTATAAGAAAATGCCGCCTTTTGGGCGGCATTTTCTTTTGGAGGTCTGTTCTTAAGGAGGACGGATTGCCACGGGTTCAGTTGGGCTTCGCAATGAAGAAAACGGTTATTCTGCGGTGCGCCCGTCTTTTATTTATGCCCCCGTAAACGAGAGCTTCAGCGGGTCCTTTGTGCAGGGGATCGGTAACTGCGTCCAGTTGATCCGCTCCCCGCCGGCTGTGAGCTGATCTGTCAGGCTGCTCGGAAAGCTCCCGAAGTACTTCAGGCCCGCGCCGTTGAAGACCGCGAGATGAAAGCCACAGGCCGGATACCCGTAGCCCGTGCCCTGCGCGCGCATGAGCGCGGCGAAGACGAGGCGTTCTCCGTCCCAGGCGATCGTCTCGCTGCCGGAGCTCTCGTAATAGAGCCGCTCCACTGCGGCCTTTGCGTCAGCGTCTGAGATCGGGATCTCAAGCAGATGATAAACGCCGTCCTCTTCGATCAGCAGCTGCCATTCCTTAAGGGCGTGGTTCATCAGCGTACAGTCAGAACCGTGAATGCAGCCGGTCCATTTATCACCGCTCAGGGAAAAGAGCTCGAGCGTCTGCTTTTCGGCAAAAGTATTGAGATCATAAATATGCAGCGTCAGGACGTCGTCATCCACCGCATTCAGGAAGAGCTCACCGCGCTCTTCATCGATCCAGAGTTCGCGCACCTCCCACTCCTGCGGGAGCGGCAGCACCGTCTCGAGCCTTCCGGGCACCTTCGCGCCGGGCTCGTTCGGATCATCTTCGTCGATAAGGCTCAGCCGATAGAGCCCGAATCCGCCGGGTACATCGGAAAAATCGATCGTCCGCCCCTGATCACTCCGGCCGCTGATAAAACAGAAGTACAGCGCGTCTTCCGCCGCGGCGCTCAGCGGCGCAAGGGCGCTGTAGGCGTCCTCGCCCTCGGTCCCCGGCTCGCCGCTTTCAAAATGGCTGCCGCTGCCCTCCCGCGTGAAGCGGATCGTCATCTGCTCATCCGGCAGCACGCGGATGCGGAAATAGTCGAGCATCTCGCGGTAGATGGGCATGTACTTCCAGCTTGAATCCGACGGGAAGCCGTGATAGGTATGTCCCGGCACCGTCAGGAGCATCACGAGCGGATACCAGGTAAAATAGTCCGCAAGCCGAACGGTCTTCGTGACCGCGACGCCCTCGGGCGCTCCGGCCATCAGCTCGTTCATCAGTTGACCCCAGGCCTCATAGCCCGGGATCGGCTCTTCGCCTTCAGATGCCATGTTATTTGTTCCGATCCCGATGCCCTTGTAGAGATCAAAATAGACCGGCTGCTCATCCACGCTCTCGCTCCGCTCGGCCTCGTAATAGTCATAGTCGGTGTGACTCACATACGCCTCATTCTGAAAGCGCAGCGTGCTCGACCAGTAGTGGTGATAGCCGCAGCGCATATTGAAGCCGACCTCGAGCCCGTCGCACGCACGCATATCCCCCAGGGCGTTCGTCTCGGCAAACGTGACGGCTGCGCGGGGCTCGATGATCTTCGCCGTTCCGAATGCGAGTACGCCGGCCGAGACGAGCGCGAGCACGAGCAGCAGTGCAAGGCAGCGTTTCATTTAAGATCCCTCCTCAGTCAGGCTTCCGAGCGCCCGGGCGACGCGGTCTGCACGGTAGTGGTAGTGCTCTTTGACCGCGTCCATCAGACTTCTTCCCTGCTCTTCGAGCGCATCGGCCGTGATATCACCGATCAATTCTCCGCGGTGAAGCAGCAGCGCGCGCGTCACGAAGCCTGAGACCTCTTCGATCAGGTGCGTTGATAAAAGGATCGTCTCCCCCTCTTCGAGCATGCCGAGGAGCAGGCGGTAAAAATCCTCGCGGTTGAAGACATCGTTGCCGGCAAATGGCTCATCCATCAAAATATAATCCGCCCCCTGCGAGAGCGCGAGGAGCACTTCGAACTGATTCTTCTGCCCGGTCGAAAAGGATCGGAGCGTCTTGTGCATCGGAAGCTCGAAAAAGTCCATGAGCGCAGCAAAGCGCTTTTCCCGAAACTTCGGGAAGTGCTCGCGGTAGAAGTCCCGATGCGCCGCGGCTGAGAGCCCCGGAAAGAAGCTGTGCTCGCTCGTCGCAAACGAGAGCCGGTCGATGTTCTCCCGCGTGATCGGCGCGCCGTCGAGTGAAACGCTGCCGCCGTGCCGCAGGAGCGTCAGCATGCATTTTAAAAGGGTCGTCTTCCCGGCGCCGTTTTCACCGAAGAGGCCGACTATCTCGCCAGGCGCAAGTGTAAAGCTTACGTCCTTTAATGCCTTTGTCATCCCATAGGATTTCGTAACGTTCTTCACTTCGATCATAAAAAGGCCCTCCAAAGCGCGAGCGCCGGATCGCCGAGGCAGCCCGCGGGCGTAAAGAAACGGTAGATCAGGTTCAATAGCACATACAAAAGCACGCTCTCACAAAGCGCCGCAGCCGTGCCCGCAAGCGGCAGCGCAAGGCAGCGCCGGGGATAGTCCCATCGGTCCGGCAGGCGG
>CAMNAE010000078.1 GCA_946530565.1 uncultured Oscillibacter sp. | reverse complement strand
CGGCGGACATGCTTTTGAAAAAGCCCTCGCTTTTCTGCGGTGCGCCGGCCGGAGCGTTCGGCGCACCCGGAGCGGTGCCCGCCTCGAGCGCCGAGAGCGCCGCGTGGTAGAGCGCGTTGAAGACGTCGCGCTCACGGGCGAACTTCACCTCGGTCTTGGCCGGGTGGACGTTCACGTCGACCGCGCCGTGCGGCAGTGTGAGCATGAGAACGCAGCCGGGGAAGCGGCCCTTCATGAGCTGGTTGCGGTAGGCCTCTTCGAGGGCAACGGTCAAAAGCTGGGACTTGATGTACCGCCCGTTCACAAAGAACATCTGCATCGAGCGGGAGCCGCGGCTGTTCGCAGGGGCGGTGATGAAGCCGGAAACGCCGATCTCACCGCCGCTGCCCGCGACCTCGAGCAGAGTCTTCGTGAAGTCCCGGCCGCAGGCGGCATAGACCGCGGAGCGGAGCTTCCCGTCGCCGGGCGTGTGGAGCACCTCCTCGCCGTCTTTGAAGAGACGGAAGGAGATCTCGGGGTGGGAGAGCGCAAGGTGCTGCATGAGTCCGGAGACCGCGGCGGTCTCGGCGCTGTCCTTGCGCATGAATTTCAAGCGCGCGGGCGTGTTGTAGAAGAGATCGCGCACGGCGATGCCGGTGCCGACCGGCGCGCCGCACTCCTCAACGGCGCCGGGCACACCGCCCTCGAGCCGAAGGCGGCTCGCGGCCACGGCGTCCTGCGTGCGGGTCACGATCTCGATGCGGCTCACCGCGCTGATCGCCGCGAGCGCCTCGCCGCGAAAGCCGAGCGTGCCGATCGCCGCGAGGTCTGCTTCCGTGCGCAGTTTGCTCGTCGCGTGGCGCAAAAAGGCGGTCGGCAGATCCTCGGGGGCGATGCCGCAGCCGTTGTCACGCACGGAGATGAGGCCCATGCCGCCGCGGCGGATCTCGACGGAGATCGCACTGCTGCCGGCGTCGATCGCGTTTTCAACGAGCTCCTTGACGACGCTCGCCGGGCGTTCGACGACCTCACCGGCCGCGATCAGGTCGGCAAGGTGGCTGTCCATTTCATAGATACGGGGCATGGAGACCTCCTGTCAATGAGGAATTACGAATGAGAAATTTGGAATGAGGTGCACACTGCAAACGAAGCGCTTTCCTTCCCCCAGCGGGGGAAGGTGGATTCGCGAAGCGAAGACGGATGAGGGAGAAGATAACAGTTCAGCAAGACATCGGGATCCCCCACGCTGCTTCCTTTAGCGGCATGCTCACAGTGTTTTTCTGCCTTGGGCTGTTCGGAACCGGACGGTGCCTTTGGATTCAGCCCTGCTCGAGCGTGGCCTTCAGGTCATAAAGCGTTTTGAGTGCATCCATCGGGCTCAGGGTGTCGGGCTGGAGCCGGCGCAGAGCGGCGAGGACCTCGCCCTCGCGGATCGCCTCGAGTGAGATCTGCTCGCGCTCCTCGCGAGGGGCGCTGTAGGTCACGTTGTGCGCCGTCTCAAGCTCTTTTAAAATGGCACGGGCGCGGGAGACGACCTTTTTCGGAAGCCCCGCCATGCGCGCGACCTCGACGCCGTAGCTGCGGTCGGCCCCGCCGGGGACGATCTTTCTCAAAAACGCGATCTCCTCGCCGCGGGCGCGCACGGCGACCGAGAGGTTCACGGTGCCGGGGAGCGAGCCTTCAAGCTCGGTGAGCTCGTGGTAGTGGGTGGCAAAGAGCGTCCGGGCGCCGAGCGTTTTTCTGCCGGCGCAGTGCTCGAGCACCGCACGGGCGATCGCCATGCCGTCGTAGGTCGAGGTGCCGCGGCCGATCTCGTCGAGGATCAGGAGGCTGCGGCTCGTCGCGTGGTGCAGAAGCTCCGCGACCTCACGCATTTCGACCATGAACGTCGACTGGCCGGAGGCGAGATCATCGCTCGCGCCGATGCGCGTGAAGATGCGGTCGCAGATGCCGATGCGCGCCGACGCTGCCGGTACATGCGCGCCCATCTGCGCCATGAGCACGATCAGCGCCACCTGGCGCATATAGGTGGACTTGCCCGCCATATTGGGACCCGTGATGATCGCGACGCGGTTTTCCTGCTCGCCCATGAGCGTGTCATTCGGGACGAAGCGCTCCTCGCGCAGCATCTGCTCGACGACCGGGTGCCGGCCGTCGCGGATCTCGATCGCGCCCGAGTCGTCGACCTCGGGGCAGCAGTAGTTGTTCTTTTCGGCGACATAGGCGAGCGATGCGAGCGTGTCGATCTCGGCGACCGCCGCGGCGGAGCTCTGGATCGCGGCCGCCTCGCCTGCCACGCGCAGACGCAGCGCGTTGAAAAGCTCGTATTCGAGCGCCCGCACGCGCTCCTGCGCGGTCAGGACGGTCTGCTCAAGATCCTTGAGCTCGGGCGTGATGTAGCGCTCGCCGTTTACGAGCGTCTGCTTGCGGATCCAGTCGTCTGGCACCTGACCGCGGAAGCTGTTCGAGACCTCGATGTAGTAGCCGAAGACTTTGTTGTAGCCGATGCGCAGCGTCCGGATGCCGGTCTTCTCACGCTCGCGGGCTTCGATCTCGGCAAGAAAGCCGCGCCCGCCGCTCAGGATCCCCCTGAGGCGGTCGACCTCCGGGTCGGCGCCGTCGCGGATGACGCCGCCCTCGCGGACGGAGAAGGGCGGCTCGTCGCAGACCGTCGCGCCGATGTCAGCGGCGATCGCCGAAAGATCGCCGAGCTCGTCTGAGAGCTGACGCACGACCGGATGCGAGATGCTGCCAAGCGCCGCGCGGATCTCGGGCAGGCGCTCGATCGCGCCCTTCAGGGCCGCAAGATCCCGCCCGCCGGCGCTGCCGTAGACGATGCGGCCGATGAGCCGCTCCATGTCGCCGAGTCCGATGAGGGCCTCACGCACCTCGGCAAGGGCGATGCTCTCGCTGCGCAGCGCCTCGATCGCGCCGCTGCGGCGGCGGATCTGCGCGACCGACAAAAGCGGCTGCTGGATCCAGCGCTTTAAGAGCCGGCCGCCCATCGGGGTCTTCGTCTTGTCGAGCACCCACAGGAGGGCCCCGCGCTTTTCCTTGCTGCGCAGCGTCTCCGTGAGCTCCAGATTCCGCCGGGCGGTCAGGTCGAGCTCCATAAAGCGGCCCTGCTCGTACCAGCGGAGCTGATGGATGTAGGAAAGGTCCGTGCGCTGCGTCTCATAGAGATAGCGCAATAGCCCGCCGAGCGCCTGCACGGCGGCGGGGAGCGCGGCCGGGATGCTCCTGAAGGCCTCGTCGCCGAACTGGCGCCGCACGAGTTTTTCGGCCTCCGGCATGGCAAAGCGCTCGTCCCGGCCCTGCTCGATGCGGCAGTGAAGACGCCCGGTCAGAAGCTCCAGGAGCGAGGCGTCCGCCGCGGCGGTCTCGTTTACAACGGCCTCGGAGGGCGTGAAGCGGCCGAGCTCCGAGAAGAGGTGATCCATGCGCCCTTCGCCGGTGAAGCCGGTCAGCGCCGTCTCGCCGGTCGAGAGGTCGCAGAAGGCGACGGCACAGCTTGTTTCATCGGCGAAGATGCCGCAGAGATAGTTCGTGCCTTTTTCCTCGAGGCTCGCGGAATCGAGCAGTGTCCCCGGGGTCACGACGCGGATGATGTCGCGCTTCACGAGCCCCTTGGCGAGCGCGGGATCCTCGGTCTGTTCGCAGATCGCGACCTTGTAGCCCTTTTCCACGAGCCGCGCGATGTAGGCGTCGCAGGCGTGGTAGGGCACGCCGCACATGGGGATCTGCTCCTCCTTGGGCTTCTGGTGCTTGCCGTGGTCGCGGCTTGTGAGCGTGAGATCGAGCTCGGCGGAGGCGAGTCTCGCGTCGTCGCCGAACATCTCGTAGAAGTCACCCAGGCGGAAGAAGAGCAGCGCGTCGGGGTTCTGGGCCTTGATCTCATTGTACTGCTGCATCATGGGGGTGAGTTCAGCCACGCGGGATCCCTCCTTGCGCCTCGCCGTACAGGGCCCAGGTGTTGCTGCCGGTAATCCTGACCTCCGCAAACTGTCCGATCAGGTCTTTTTCGCCCTTCAATCGCACGAGGCGGTTGCCCTCGGTGCGTGAGGCGAGCGGAAAGTCCTTATCGTTGCTCTCACCGTCGACGAGGACGCGGAGCGTTTTGCCGATGTAGGAGGCGTGCTTTTCAGCGGAGTACGTGTTCTGCGCGTCCAGCAGGATGTCGAACCAGCGCTGCTTTTCCTGCCTCGGCACTATGTCGGGCAGGGCTGCTGCCTTCGTGCCGGGGCGCGGGGAGTAGATGAAGGTAAAGAGCGCGTCGAAGCCGAGCTCACGGACAAGCGACACGGTCTCCATCGCCTCGTCCTCCGTCTCGCCGGGGAAGCCGATGATGACGTCGCTCGTGAGCACGAGATCGGGCATGAGCGCGCGGGCCTTTTCGATGAGGCCGGTATACTGCGCGCGCGTGTAGCGGCGGTTCATCGCCGCGAGCACGCGGTCGGAGCCGGACTGGAAGGGGAGGTGCAGCTGATGCGCGACATGCTTCGATCCGGCCATGACCCGGAAGAGCTTTTCAGACGCGTCTTTCGGGTGGCTCGACATGAAGCGGAGCCAGTAGTCGCCCTCGATCCCGTCGAGCTCTTTTAAAAGATCGGCGAAATCATAGCCGGCGTTTAAATCTTTGCCGTAGGAGTTCACGTTCTGGCCCAAAAGCGTGATTTCGCGGTAGCCAGATGCGATGAGAGAGCGGACCTCCTCGACGACGCAGGCCTTTTCGCGGCTGCGCTCCCGCCCGCGCACATAGGGCACGATGCAGTAGGAGCAGAAGTTGTTGCAGCCGTACATGATCGAGACCCAGGCCTTGACGCCGCGCTCGCGCAGCGTCGGGATGCCCTCGGCGATCGCGCCGGGCTCGTCGGCAACAGAGAAGACGCGTTTGCGCGTCGTATAGACCTCGTTTAAAAGCTCGGGGAACTTCCAGAGCGCGTGCGGGCCGAAGACAAGGTCGACGTGGCGGTAGCTTTCCTTGACGCGCTTTGCAACGCGCTCCTCCTGCGCCATGCAGCCGCACAGGCAGATCACCTGCTCGGGGTTTTCGCGCTTGGAGTGGGTCAGGATGCCGAGGTTTCCGAAGACGCGCTGCTCGGCGTGCTCGCGCACGGCGCAGGTGTTCAGGATCACGAGGTCGGCCTCCTTGGGCTCGCTCGTAAACGAAAAGCCCATCTCGCTGAGCATGCCCATGAGCTTTTCGCCGTCGGCCACGTTCTGCTGGCAGCCAAAGGTATCCACGCAGGCCAGGGGATGTGCCTCGCGGGAGGCGAACATGGCGCGGATGCTTTTTTCATAGTCCCGCTGCCGCGCGAGGTCTTCGGGCGCGATGACGGCGGTCGTGCGGAGCTCGCTCATGCCGTTACCTCCGCCTCGGCGGCAGTGCCTCTTGTGATGAGATGCTTGTCTCTTAAAAAGATCTCGAAGGTCGTGCGCAGGTGCTCCTCCATGATCGCGCGGGCGGCCTTCGCGTCGCGCTTCTGGAAGGCCTCTAAAATGAGCGGGTGGTAGTGCAGGGCGTTTTCGCTGCGGTTCACCTGCAAAATGCGCCGCATCGAAGAGCGCAGCACGTCGGTCTGCAGGGCGTAGATGCCCTCGATGAAGGTGTTGGAGACCATTTTGCTGATGAGCATGTGGAAGTCGTAGTCGAGCGAGGAAAAGAGCGCGGTGTCGTCGGGGTGGCGCTCCATCTCGGCCATGAGCTCCGCGAGCTCGGCGATCTGCTTATCGGTCGCGCGCGAAACGGCGAGCTCGGCGACCGGGGGCTCCAATAAGGTGCGAAGCTCGAGCACCTCGTGCACGGAGTCGTCGCTCAAATAGACCATCGGCAGCTTCTGACGCACAAGGTCGCTTAAGTCCGGCTGCGCGACGAAGGACCCGTCGCCGACGCGGGTCTCGATGAGCCCCTGCGCCGCGAGCGCCTGCAGGGCCTGACGCACGCTCACGCGGCTCACGCCGAAAATGCGCGCGAGCTCGTTTTCCGAGGGCAGCTTTTCACCGCTCTGCCAGCGCCCCTCGATGATCTGCTCCTTGAGCTGCTGTTCGATCTGCGCCGAGAGCTTGACGCGATTCACGGGCTTGAGTGCCATATCCAGCGACCTCCTGTAACCATCAGATACCTGTCTGAAAACTATACCGTAAGTGTACCACTTGTCTAACAACAATGCAAGCATATCTTTTTCGGTTTTATAACGTATACAGCAAAAAGCATTCGCCGCCTTTGCCGGGGCGAGCGGCAAAAGCGGCGATGTACTGGTATCAGCTCCCAAGCCGGGATCTGAAATCCTGATAGCCGAAGGTCTTGAGTGTCTGGAGCCTTCCGTCCGCGCGCATGAGGACGATCGCGGGCAGGGGCATGCCGTTGAAGGTGTTGTTCTTGCAGGTCGTGTAGATCGCCATATCGCCGAAGACGAGCGTATCGCCGATATGAAGCGCCTCCGGGAAGCGGTAGTCGCCGATCACGTCGCCCGCAAGGCAGGTCGGCCCGGCGAGGCGATAAACGTGCCCGCCCTCGCCCGGCTCCGCGGCCCCATAGAGCGGCGGGGTGTAGGGCATCTCAATGACGTCGGGCATGTGGCAGGCGGCGCTCGCGTCCAGGATCGCGATATGGACGCCGGCGTTTTCCACGATGTCGAGCACGCGCGAGACGAGATAGCCGGCGTTGAGCGCGACGGCCTCGCCCGGCTCGAGATAGACCTGTACCTGCCAGTTATCCTGCGCTTTTCGGATGAGCCGCTCGAGCAGCGCAAGGTCGTAGTCCGGCCGCGTGATGTGGTGCCCGCCGCCCATGTTGAGCCAGCGCATGCGCGGCAAAACGTCGCCGAAGCGCGCGGCAAGGGCGGCAAGCGTCGCGTCAAGGTCATCCGCGTTCTGCTCACAGAGCGTGTGGAAGTGCAGCCCGTCCAAAAGCGAGAGCGCGGTCCCGTCCATCTCCCGCTCCCAGACCTCCCGCGTGACACCGAGACGGCTCCCGGGCGCGCAGGGGTCGTAGATCGCGTGGCCTTCCTGAGTCGAGCACTCCGGGTTCACGCGAAGACCCAGGCTCTTTCCGGCGGCCTTCGCCCGCG
>CAMNAE010000077.1 GCA_946530565.1 uncultured Oscillibacter sp. | reverse complement strand
CGATCCGGTGCGCATGTACCTCAAGGAGATCGGCAAGGTGCCGCTGCTCACCCCCGACGAGGAGATCACCCTGGCCAAGGCGATGACGGCCGGCAACGAGGCCGACGCCGCACTCGCCGAAGAGAAGGCCCGCATCGAGCAGGGCGAGGCGCCCACGCTCGACGCGGCGGCACTCGAGGAGCTGAACAAGGCCCTCAAGGAGGGCGAGAAGGCCAAAAAGAAGCTCTCCGAGGCGAACCTCAGACTCGTCGTCTCGATCGCCAAGCGCTATGTCGGCCGCGGCATGCTCTTCCTGGACCTCATTCAGGAGGGCAACCTCGGCCTCATCAAGGCGGTCGAGAAGTTCGACTACACGAAGGGCTACAAATTCTCGACCTACGCGACCTGGTGGATCCGCCAGGCGATCACACGCGCGATCGCCGACCAGGCCCGCACGATCCGCATCCCCGTGCACATGGTCGAGACGATCAACAAGGTCATCCGCGTGAGCCGCCAGCTCCTGCAGGAGCTCGGCCACGATCCCAGCCCCAACGAGATCGCCAAGGAGATGGGCATGCCCGTCGACAAGGTCCGCGAGATCTTAAAGATCGCGCAGGAGCCGGTCTCGCTCGAGACCCCGATCGGCGAGGAGGAAGACAGCCATCTCGGCGACTTCATCCCCGACGAGGGCGCCTCCGAGCCCTCGGAGGCCGCGAGCTTCTCGCTTCTCAGGGAGCAGCTCATGGAGGTGCTTTCCACCCTCACCCCGCGTGAGGAAAAGGTCCTCAAGCTCCGCTTCGGCATTGAGGACGGCCGCGCCCGCACGCTCGAGGACGTCGGCAAGGAGTTCCAGGTCACCCGCGAGCGCATCCGCCAGATCGAGGCGAAGGCGCTGCGCAAGCTCCGCCATCCCTCCCGGAGCAAGAAGCTCAAGGACTTTTTAAACTGAGATCAGAGCCCAAACCTGAATGGACCCCATGCCGAAACGGAGCGCGTCCTGAAAGCCACGCGCAAAGCCGCCGGCATGGGGTACTTTGCAAGCGGTGCTTTTTATCCATGAAATAACAGGAGGTCAGGCCATGCAGGAACCCACGCAGCAGCCGAAAAACAGGTCCAGACTGCGCCTGCGCCTCGGCAAATGGTACTTTGGCGCGCAGCGAAAGCTACTCTGGCTCAGCATGCGCGGCAGCTTCGCACATGCGCGCAGCGAAGAGCCCCTCGCCTACTGCGCCTTCAGCCACCGCACGCCGCTCAGGCGGCATCTCAAAAACGAAGAGATGTGGATGCAGGAGAACAAGATCGTGAATCTCACGCTCGCAGCGCCCTGCGTCGACGGGATCATTTTACGGCCCGGCGAGATCTTCAGCTACTGGCGGCTCATCGGAAAGCCCAGCGTCCGCAAGGGCTACCGCGAGGGGATGATCCTTGTCAACGGCGGCGTGCAGCCCGGCGTCGGCGGCGGGCTCTGCCAGCTCTCCAACCTGATCTTCTGGATGACGCTCCACACGCCGCTCACAGTGATCGAGCGGCACCGGCACGGCTACGACGTCTTCCCCGACTCCAACCGGACGCAGCCCTTCGGCAGCGGCGCCACCTGCTTTTACCCCTACGGCGACCTCATGATCCGCAACGATACGAACGATACGTATCAGCTGCGGGTGCATGTGGGCACCAAAGAGCTGATCGGCGAGTGGCGCGTCGACGCCGCGCCGCAGTACCGCTATGAGATCGTCGAGCGCGATCACGAGATGCGCGGCGAGATCTGGGGCGGCTTCACACGGCACAATCGGCTCTATCAGCAGATCTATGATGAAAGCGGCGCGCTTGTATCCGAGCAGCTCGTGGTCGAAAACAGCGCGATCATGATGTATGATCCCTTTCTTGAAGGGCAGACGGGACCGGCTCAGTCCTGAGAGAACGCCGCAGGACCCGGGACAAAAGCAGCGTCGCCACCGTACAAAAAAAGTAAGCGAAAACGCAAAATAACACTTGCAATCCGTTTGATTTTCTGTTATATTAACTTGGTGCTCTCAATGGGGCACGATCGTACAACGGCAAGGAGGTGCTACGAATGGCCAAGTGCGAGTTTTGTGATAAGGGCGTAACGTTCGGTATCAAGGTCTCCCACTCTCATCGGCGTTCCAACCGCGCGTGGAAGCCCAATGTGAAGCGTGTGAAGGCGATTGTCGACGGTTCTCCTCGCCATGTGTATGTTTGCACCCGCTGCATGCGTGCCGGTAAGGTTACCCGCGCAGTCTGATCGGGCTGAAGCAAGGCAAATCACCACTCCGTGAAAGCGGAGTGGTTTTTTTGCGCTTCGCGCCGGCGTGCCCGCCGCGCGGCGGCCGGTGGACGCTTCGAAGACCCCTCAGGCGCTTTCGCGCCAGCTCCCCTTTCAGGGGAGCCAAAATAGCCCCGGAGCGGCCTTTTGAGGCCACTCCGGGGTTCGCGCCATTTCTATTGCCTGTTGGATGTGCTCTCAGTAGAACCAGAGCACCTCGTCGCCCATGTAGAGCGCGAGCCAGATGCTGCCCTCCTGGCTGTCGGGGAGGGCGCCGCCCTGGTCGGCGTAGAGGCCGAACGATGCCTCCGGGCCGTCGTCGAAGGAGAGCACGCAGGAATAGTCGCTGTCCATCGCGAAGTGATAGGACCGCGCCGTGCCGTCGTTGAGGGCAAAGATGCCCGTGCCGTCCTCTTCAAAGGTCAGATACTTCATGTCGGAGTCCGGCTCGAAGCTCACCTCGCCGGTCTTCGTGTTCACGGTCTGGTAGCAGAGGTAATAGTGCTCGTCGGTCAGCACGAGCTTATCGAAGGGCGCGACCTTCATCTTCGTCGTGTCGAGCGCCACGGGCTCATACTCCCCGCTCCACTCCGGGTCATACTCGCCGTCGGGGAACTCGGTGTTCTCGTCCCAGACGGACTCCTCGGTGATGATGACCCCGTTGTAGCTTTCCTCGACAAAGCTGTTGCTCTCGTTTTCGCCGAAGGTGCAGCGGAAGAAGTAGAACTCGCCGTGATCGGCTTCGTCGGCATAGAAGTAGCCGCCGCTCGAAGAGCCTGTCAGATCGCAGTTGATGAACATCTGCCGGCCGGTCGCGGCATAGAGCGCGAGCGCGCCGGAGGAGCAGTCGCGGATCGTGGAGTCGAAGCAGGAGAGGCCCGCGCACTCGTTCGTTTCGATGCCGTAGACGCCGCAGCCGTAGAGATCGAGCCCGGAGAGCACGATGTTGCTGCAGCCCGAGAAGTAGAGCACATTGCCCGCGCATTCGCCGGTATCGGTGTGGCCCATCGTGAGGTTCATGATGCCGATGCCGCTGCAGTCCTCAAAGCCGAGCACGTCGGCATAGCGCGGGTCGGTCACGATCTCGGTATCCGCGCACTTGCCGGAGGCTGACGCGATCGTCAGTCCGCTCACGTTCCGGATCACGAGCTCAAAGCCGTCGTATTCCGATTCGATATGCACAAAGTCGCGCGAGTCGTTGAAGCTCTCGCCCTCGCTCGCCCAGTAGGAGGCCAGCGTATCGCTGAGGCAGTATTTGCCCGGTTCAAGCAGGATCACGGTATTCGGGGCGATGTTCTCGATCAGGTCCTCCATGTTGTCCACATGCACGACGCGTCCGCCGACCGCGGTCTTGAAGGTGCAGCCCTCGCCGATCACATAGCCGCCGTGGCCTTCGCGCTCGGTGTTGAAGTGCTGGCTCTCCCAGCGGTCGAAGCTGCATTTTTCAAAGATCGCGCCGCTGTCGCCGCCGTTCATCGGCAGGAGCTCCGTGCCCTTGTTGCCGCTGAAGGTGCAGCCGTCGAAGCGGGCGAAGGTGTCGTAGAAGCTCACAAGGTCGAAGCCCTCGTTGTTCCGGAAGCTGCAGTCCTGAAAGAGGATATCGCTTCCGAAGTAGATGTCGACGATGCCGTAGCTGCAGTCGCGGATCGTGGAATCCTTCATTTTGATGCCGGTCGTATGGTCCGCCTCAAAGCCGTAGGTGCCGCAGCCGTAGAGATCGAGCTTATCCATCGTGATGTCACGGCAGTAGCCGAACGAGAGCACCGCGCCCTCGCAAGAACCCTTTTCGACCGTGTGGCCGATCGTCATGTTCCCGATCGTCACATTGCTGCAGTTCTGGAAGTTGAGCACGTCGGCGTAGCGGGGCTCGGTCACGAGCTCGACCTTGCCGCCCTCGGCGCCGCGGATGGTCAGATCCTCGACCCAGAGGATATTGGCCTGCCAGCCGTCGTAGCCGTACTCGGGCTCGACGTAGTCCCAGGTGACCTTTTCGTTCTCCTTCAGGAATTCGGAGATGTTATAGGTGCCCGGCGCAAGCTCGATGACGGCGCCCGGCGCGATCGCGCCGAAGAGCTCCTCGACCGTGCTGACGCGGATCGTTTTGTCTTCCTCCTTCGGCTTTTCGGGCTGAGAAGGCGTTGAGACCGCCGGGAGCTGCGCGGGCGCGGCGGCCGCCGGCGCGGGCGAAGACGCGGGCTCCTCTTTCTTCGACGCACCGCCGCAGCCGGCAAGCGACATCAGCAGCAAAAGGCTCATAACAAAAGCAAGGAAACGTGGACTTTTCATCCGGATCATCCTCCCGTTTCAGGATAAAATAATCATAGCACAGCGCGCTCTCGCGCGCAACAGCCATACGGGTAATTTTCCGCGGCGGGCACTGCCTTCCCAAAGGGCGCGCAGCTTTCATGAAATATGCGAAAAAGGGCTGTTTTTCCCTGAAAAATCAGAGAGAATGCGTCTTTACAAAGGGCGTATGTTTTTAGTATAATATGCGAATCATATTCAAATTCATGTTAAGAGAGGACACAGCCTATGGCAGAACGCGTTTTCGGCAATATCTACTGCCTCGACATCCCGCTGGTCGGGAACCCTTTGAAGAACCTCAACAGCTACCTGATCCTGGACGGCGAGCGGAGCCTTTTGATCGACACCGGCTTTCGCCAGCAGCCCTGCCTCGACGCGATGGAGGCGCAGCTTTCGGAGCTCGGCGTCGACCGCGACAAAATGGATATCTTCGTGACGCATTTGCACAGCGACCACGCCGGCCTTGCGCCGACGCTGATCCGCGACGGCTGCAAGATCTACATCGGCTCGATCGACGCCAAGGGCTTATGGGAGAGCCAGAACCCGGACTACTGGCGCGTGCGCTACGCGATGTTCAAGGACAACGGCTTTTCGCAGTACGAGCTCGACCATCTCTGGGACCACAACCCGGCGAAGATCGCCGCGCCGGAGCACTGGGACGGCGCCTACACCTGCCTGGATGACGGCGACCGGATCACCTACGGCGGCCATGAGCTCAGGTGCATTCTGACGCCCGGCCACACGCCGGGACACATGTGCCTGTACTCCGAGACCGAGCAGATCCTCTTCTCGGGCGACAACGTGCTCTTCCACATCACGCCGAACATCGCCCGCTGGATGGAGCTTGAGGACGCGCTGGGCGATTACATCGACAGTCTCGGAAAGATCCGCGACCTCCCGTGTAAGCTCCTCCTCCCTGCGCACCGACACAGGAACGGCTCGCTCTCCGGCCGCATCGACGAGCTCATCTTCCACCACGCGCGCAGGCTCGAGGGCGTGCGGCGCATCGTGCGCACCGAGCCGGGGCTCAACGCCTACGAGATCGCCGCGCGCATGAAGTGGAGCATCCGCTCGAAGTCCTGGGACGACTTCCCGCTCGCGCAGAAGTACTTCGCCGTCGGCGAGGCGCTCTCACACCTCGATTACCTCGCGGTCCGCGGCGTCGTGGAAGCAAAACGCGAGGGCGAATACTTCCGCTATTACATCGTCTGATAATAAACGTGATTTATAATATGAAAGAAAGAAGGATCCCCCATGAACCAGGTATTCCACAGCACGAAGTCCTATGTCGCCTCGCCGGAGCTCATGAGCACGGTGAACATCGCGATCACACTGCAGAAGCCGCTCCTCATCAAAGGCGAGCCCGGCACGGGCAAAACGATGCTCGCGCAGGCCGTCGCCGACGCGCTCGGCAAGAAGCTCATCATCTGGAACGTCAAGTCCACGACGAAGGCGCAGGACGGACTCTATGTCTACGACGTCGTGCAGCGCCTCTACGACAGCCAGTTCGGCACCGGCGGCGTCGACAACATCGCCCAGTACATCAAGCTCGGCAAGCTCGGCGAGGCCTTCACGAGCGAGGAGCAGGTCGTGCTGCTGATCGATGAGATCGACAAGGCGGACCTCGAGTTCCCGAACGACCTTCTCTGGGAGCTCGACCAGATGGAATTCTATATCCCCGAGACGAAGGAGACCGTGAAGGCCAAGCAGCGCCCGATCGTGATCATCACCTCCAACGCCGAAAAAGAGCTCCCCGACGCGTTTTTGCGCCGCTGCGTCTTCCACTACATCGACTTCCCCGACGAAAAGCAGATGGAGGAGATCATCCGCGTCCACTTCGATCACATCGACGAGGAGCTCGTGCGCCAGTCCCTCGCGGCCTTCTACTATCTCAGATCTCTGCGCGGGATCGAGAAGAAGCCCTCGACGAGCGAGCTCGTCGACTGGCTGCGCGCGCTCGTGGCCGGCGGCGTCGACCCGGATCTCATCGCACGGGATATCCCCTTTGCGGGCGTGCTCTTAAAGAAGGACAAGGATCTGCGCACGCTCCAGCAGGCGAAGCGCTGAAATCATCACTCCTATGTTCACGTCCTTTTTCTACCTGCTTCGCGCGCGGGGGCTCAAGGTCTCGATGAACGAGTGGCTCTCACTGCTCGAAGGTCTCCGGGCCGGGCTGCACAACTCCTCGCTCACGGGCTTTTACCACCTCGCGCGGGCGCTGCTCGTGAAGAGCGAGTCGGACTTCGACCGCTTCGACCAGGCCTTTCTGGAGTTCTTCAAAAACGTCCCATATTCCGGAGAGCTCCCCGAGGAGCTTTTGAACTGGGTCAACAAGCCCATGGAGGATCTCGGCCGCACGATGGAGGAGCTCATGGACATCGGCTTCCCGCAGGAGGAGCTCGACGAGCTTTTAAAGCGGCTCGAAGAGCGCATCAAGGAGCAGACCGAAGAGCACAACGGAGGGTCTTACTGGGTCGGCACGTAGGGCCGCTCGCCCTTCGGCAACAGCG
>CAMNAE010000076.1 GCA_946530565.1 uncultured Oscillibacter sp. | reverse complement strand
ATGACCGCGGTGATGCGCCCGGCGGAGGCACGCTTGAGCGCGTCGATCATGATGAGGAGTTCCATGAGGTTCTGGTTGACGGGTGCGCAGGTGGACTGGACAACGAATACATCGCTGCCGCGGACGGTCTCATACAGGGAGACGGAAACTTCGCCGTCGGAGAACTGGCCAACCTCGCTCTCGCCCAGCTTGATGCCGATGTTTTTGCAGATCTCCTGAGCCAGCGCGGGGTTGGAATTGGCGCAAAAGACTTTCAGGTCCTTGCCGTGTGAAATCATAGTAGCTCCTCTTTCTTTGTTGCCGGGAAACACCGTGCCTTAAGATCGCGCGGGGGCTTTTGGCCGCACCGAGCGGAGCGGGACCGGCGTTTTCCTGTTGTGGGTGGTCGGTTCCTCAGCGTTCGGTCGTTGAGAGCAGCGCCTCGTACTCAGCGAGGGTGTCGCGGTTGAAGATCGGCAGCCAGCCGCCTATCAGCTCGGCGCCCTGCACAGCGTTGGTGAGCTTGACGCGCCAGGCGTCCTGCAGGTCGCGGCCGGAGGCGGCATAGGCGAAGCCCGCGCCCACGGAGGGCATCGGCAGCGCCGCGCGCGGGAGGACAAAGACGGGCTCGTCGGTGTCGATCAGGGCGCTCAGCGCTTCGCTTTGCTCGGATACGGTCACGTTGGCCTCGGCGGGGAAGCAGGCGCGGATGGAGGGGGCAAAGCGCGGGCCCGCCACCACGAGGATCTGCTCGGCGCCGTTTTGGAGCAATGCCTCGGCACAGCGCGCAAGAGCGCTCCTGCCGTGCAGCGGCTCCAGCATCAGGGGAAGGCTGCCTTCGGGGATCTCGGCGTCGGTCTCGGCAAAGAGAACGACGCGTTTGGGCTGCGGCATCGGAACCCCTCCTTTCTTAATACAGATGGACAGGTGCTTTCGTGCGACGAAAAAAACGCCGCGATCGGGAACTGATGTTTCCGCGGTCATTATATAGTGAAGTGAAAATAAAATCCAGTCATTTAGGGCAAAATTTGATTTCTTTCGCCCAAATCGGCAAAACGTCAATAGCAACCCGGAAATCGGGACGCGCTTCTGTCAGAATTTTACTGATTCTGCCCGCAAAAGAGTACTTTCCCTCTTGAATCCGCAATTATTAGGGAGTAAAATGAAAGCAAATGATCGGCGGGAGGAACTTCAGGACATGCTGCATATCGTTTTGGTGGAACCGGAGATCCCGCAGAACTGCGGCAACATCGCCCGCACCTGCGCCGCGACAGGCTCTGAGCTGCACCTGATCCGCCCCCTGGGCTTCGACATCTCCGACCGCGCGGTCAAACGCGCGGGGCTCGACTACTGGCATCTGGTGCCGGTCTTCGACTACGAGAATTTAGACGCGTTCTTTGAAGCCCACCCGGAGGCGGCGGACGATCTCTGGCTCACGACGACGAAGGCGCCGCGCTCCTATGAAGAGGCGCGCTTTTCGCCTGACTGCTGGCTCTTTTTCGGCAAGGAGACCGCGGGACTGCCGGAAGGGCTTCGCGAGCGCTTCCGCACGCGCTGCATCCGGCTGCCGATGATCTCCGAGGCACGGAGCCTCAATCTGAGCAACACCGCGGCGGTGTGCGTCTACGAGGCTCTGCGGCAAAACGGCTTCCCTGGCCTCAAGGGCACCGGCGAGATGGCCGGGGCATAAATTTTTTTGTTCGCAAGGCTTTTTCATCCTATTATTTGAGAGGGGCACAAGCATATGAATTACAGCAAGAAGACCGTAAAAGACGTGGATGTTGCGGGCAAGAAGGTCCTGCTCCGCTGCGACTTCAACGTACCGCAGGACAAGAAGACCGGCGCCATCACGAGCGACAAGCGCATCGTCGCGGCGCTGCCCACGATCCGTTATCTCCTCGATCAGGGCGCGGCGGTCATCGCCTGCTCCCACCTCGGCAAGCCGAATGCCACGTTTGAAAGCTATGTGAAAAAGCAGGTCGAAAAGGGCAAGAAGGCCGAAGACCTCACCGAGGCCGACTGGAAGAAGAGCCTGGCAAAGCTCTCGCTGAGGCCCGTCGCCGAGCGTCTTTCCGAGCTCCTGGGGAGACCTGTGCAGTTCGCCTCCGACGTCGTCGGCCCCGATGCCAAGGCCAAGGCCGCGGCCTTAAAGGGCGGCGAGATCCTGCTGCTCGAGAACACCCGCTTTGAAAAGGGCGAGACGAAGAACGACCCGGCCTTTGCCAAAGAACTCGCGTCTCTTGCCGAGCTCTACGTCTCCGACGCCTTCGGCGCGGTGCACCGCGCGCACGCGTCCACGGCCGGCGTTGCGGACTATCTCCCCGCCGTCTCCGGCTTCCTGATCGAAAAGGAGCTCGAGATCATCGGCGGCGCGCTGGCGAACCCGAAGCGTCCGCTCGTCGCGATCCTCGGCGGCTCCAAGGTGTCCTCGAAGATCGGCGTCATCAACAACCTTTTGAACATCGCCGACACGATCATCATCGGCGGCGGCATGGCCTATACCTTCTCGCACGCCCAGGGCGGAAAGATCGGTGAGAGCCTGCTCGAGCCCGACTGGGAGAGCTACGCCCTCGACATGCTCAGGCAGGCCGAGGCCAAGGGCGTGAAGCTGCTGCTGCCGGTCGACACGGTGGCGGCTGACGCCTTCGCCCCCGACGCGAAGCAGCAGGTCGTAAAGAGCGGCGAGATCCCCGACGGATGGCAGGGCCTTGACATCGGGCCTGAGACGATCGCGCTGTATTCTGCTGCGCTCGAGGGCGCCGGCACGGTCATCTGGAACGGACCGATGGGCGTGTTCGAATTCCCGGCCTTCGCAAAGGGCACCGAGGCGATCGCGGCGGCGCTCGCAAAGTCCGACGCGATCACGATCATCGGCGGCGGCGACAGCGCGGCGGCGGTGGAGCAGCTCGGCTTTGCCGACCGCATGACCCACATCTCCACCGGCGGCGGCGCGTCTCTTGAGTTCCTCGAGGGCAAGGTCCTGCCCGGCGTGGCCTGCCTGCTCGACCGCTGAGACCGGAGAGCAAACGGCTTGATTCCTCAACAATTGTGAGTTAATTCCTGTTAAACTTCAAAAAACTCTTGACATTTCGAACTTTTTCTGTATGATTGTTAGAGCGCCGGGGCGTGGATAAAAGCGCGCCCCGGCGGCTTCATTGAACTCCCTCCGCCGCGCATGCTGCCGGCGGAAGAAAACACGGAATGATCCGATAGACCAATCAAGAATTTTAAGGAGAGATTTCATATGAACCGCAGATACCGCAAGACGATCATCGCCGGGAACTGGAAAATGAATATGACGGCCAGCGAGACCAGAAAATTCGCCGAGGAGCTCAAGGCGATCATGCCGCGCGCGAAGTGGTGCGAAACACTGATCTGCGTCCCCGCCTGCAATATTTCCACAGCGATCAAGGCCTTCAAGGATCTGCGCGTGAGCGTCGGCGCCGAGAACGTCTATTTCGAAGAAAAGGGCGCCTACACCGGCGAGGTCTCGGCGGCGATGCTCAAGGACCTGGGCGTCAAGTACGTGATCGTCGGCCACAGCGAGCGCCGCGAGTACTTCGGCGAGACCAACGAGACCGTTAACAAGAAGGTCCACGCCGTGCTCGACCACGACATGAACCCGATCATCTGCGTGGGCGAGAGCCTTTCACAGCGCGAGCAGGGCCTGACCCCCGAGTGGATCGCCCTGCAGGTCAAGGCGGCGCTCGCGGGCGTGTCCGCCGAGAAGCTGCGCCGCTGCGTGATCGCCTATGAGCCCATCTGGGCGATCGGCACCGGCAAGACCGCCTCTGCCGAGCAGGCGGGCGAGGTGTGCACGGCGATCCGCGCCACGATCCGCGCGCTCTACGGCGCACGCGTGGCTCGCAGCGTCACGATCCAGTACGGCGGCTCCATGAACCCCAAGAACGCCTTTGAGCTGCTTGCCCAGCCCGATATCGACGGCGGTCTCATCGGCGGCGCGTCCTTAAAGCCCGAGCAGTTCGTGGACATCATCAACGCGGCAAATCAGGAGTGAGACACTCATTTTGAAATGCCAGCCCGCGTTTCGGCGGGCATCCGGGAGGATCATAACGATATGAAAAAAACGCCTACGACCCTGATCATTATGGACGGGTTCGGCCTGCGCGAGGCGCGGGAGGGCAACGCGGTGAAAGCGGCCGAGACGCCGCGGCTGGACGCGTTTTTTGCGGAATATGCCCATACGACGCTGAGCGCCTCCGGCCTCGACGTCGGGCTTCCCGCCGGGCAGATGGGCAACAGCGAGGTCGGTCACACCAACATCGGCGCGGGCCGTGTGGTCTTTCAGGACCTGCCCCGCATCTCCAAGTCCATCACCGACGGCGATTTCTTTGAAAACCCCGCGTATCTCGCGGCGATGGAGAACTGCCGCGCAAACGGCAGCCGCCTGCACCTGATGGGACTTTTGTCCAACGGCGGCGTGCACTCACACCTGGAGCACCTCTTCGCGCTTTTGGAGCTTGCGAAGCGCCAGGGCGTCGAGCGGGTGTACATCCACGCGTTTCTGGACGGGCGCGACGTCTCCCCGACCTCGGGCGCGGACTTCGTGCGTGAGACGCTTGACAAATGCGCCGCGCTCGGCATCGGCTCCATCGCGACGGTCATGGGCCGCTACTACGCGATGGACCGCGACAAGCGCTATGACCGGCTCGAGCGGGCCTATGACGCGATGGTCTACGGCGAGAGCGGCGATTCAAATCCCGACCCCGAGTCCGCCGTGCGCGCAAGCTACAGCCGCGGCGTGACCGACGAGTTCGTGGAGCCCGTCGTCTGCGATCCGGAGGGGACGATCTCCGACCACGACAGCGTCATCTTCTTCAACTTCCGCCCCGACCGCGCCCGCGAGATCACCCGCGCGCTGGTCGATCCGAACTTTGACGGCTTCCCGCGCCAGCTCTTTCCGCTGACCTTCGTGTGCAACACCGAGTACGACGCGACGATGCCGAACGTGCTCGTCGCCTATCCGCGCCTGGCCGTGCGCAACGGCCTCGGCGAGTATTTAAGCCAGCTTGGCATGACGCAGCTGCGCATCGCCGAGACCGAGAAGTACGCGCATGTGACTTTCTTCTTCAACGGCGGCACCGAGACCGTCTTCCCCGGTGAGGACCGCGTGCTCGTGCCCTCGCCGAAGGTCGCGACCTACGACCTGCAGCCCGAGATGAGCGCACTCGAGGTGACCGAAAAGTGCGTGGAGCGCATCGAGTCCGGCGCCTACGACGTCGTGATCCTGAACTTCGCCAACTGCGACATGGTCGGCCACACCGGCGTATACGAGGCCGCGGTGAAGGCGGTCGAGACCGTGGACGCCTGCGTGGGTCAGGTCGTGGACGCGACGCTGCGCATGGGCGGCATCGCGATGATCACGGCCGACCACGGCAACGCCGAGACGATGACCGAGCCGGACGGCAGCCCGATGACCGCACACACGACGAATCCCGTGCCCTTCATCCTCTGCGGCGCGGGCACGGAGCTGCGCCCCGGACGGCTCGCCGACATCGCGCCGACGATCCTCGACGTGATGGGCCTCGCCTGTCCGGCCGAGATGGACGGCAAGACGCTGATCGTGAAATAAGCGCAAAATACATCCAATGATCGAAAACCGCCGCTCACGGAGCAAAAAAGCGTTCCGTGAGCGGCGGTTTTATGATACAATAGAAGCGTTCAGGCCGGAATGCGCCCTCGGCGGCGCTGAAAGAGGAAACGAAAAGGGGGAGGCCTGTGAATCAGCGGCATAAAACTGCACTTTCGATCCTGCTCACGCTCTGCGTCCTTTTGAGCATCCTTCCGGCGGCGGGTGCCGAGTACACGGAAGAAAGTGCGCCGGAGGAGGCCGGCCGGGCCTACTCCGAAGAATATCTTCAGCGTCTTGAGGAGAGCGCGCTTCCCGGCGGCAGTACGGCGCAGCTCTTTTCCGACGTCAACTCCGCGAATCTGCGCATCCGCTATGCGAGCCGGATCCTTGCAAACTCCGGGATCCGTCTGGCGGTCACCCATCAGAGCGGGAACGTCGACAACGCCTTTGCCTACAACAACATCGCCGACACGGCCGAGGGCCTGAAGGCTTCACGCAGCAGCTACACGGATCCTGACGGAACGGCTCCGGGCGGCAGCGTGTATCTCGACGTCGGCCTTTTGAAGCTGCTGCTCGACCTTGCGGGCGAATACGGGAGCATCACGGTCTCTGAGATCGCGGGCGGTGCGCACTCGAAAAACTCCAAGCACTACCTCGGCCTTGCGGTCGACGTCACCTACGCGGGCGGCGCCGTCTCGGTCGCGCGCGGCGTTGAGATCTATAAATTCCTCACGGCGCAGGGCTATTCCCTCTCGACTGTGCGGAACGCGCCGACCTACGGCGTGTGGGAGAACGCCTCGCACTATCACATCGCCCTGCGCGAGGCGACTGAGTACACACCGCCGGACAAGGAGCCCGATCTGGACCCGCGGCTGACCGTCTCCGGCGTCCGCGCCCCGAGCGGGACGCTGACCCTGGGGCTCGGCTATTCGCTCCAGGGCATCATCAGCACGAATTCCGACGTGGAGCTCACAAGCGTCACCGCAAACATCCGGGACGCGGACGGGGAGATCGTCCCGGGCTTCTACTACAGCAAAAACAAGATCGCAGATACGACCTACAACATCAAAACCGGCGGTCTGGACGCGGCCTTCATCTTCTCAAAGCTGCCGGAGGGGGACTATACCTATACCGTGAGAGCAAGATATGAGGGCGGAGCGACGACGACGCTGATCGAAACGAGCTTCAGCGTGCGGGACCCGAACCCGCCTGCCCCGGTCCCGGAGCACACGCTCACGGTCGCCGGCCTGCTCGACGGCAGAGTGTCGGCAGATCTTTCGAACTACGGGCTCTTCGATGTCTACATCAACGGTGCGCTCGACCGCGAGCAGGGGCGCGGCGTGAACAGCTACAGCCGCGACTGGCCCGACGGCACGGTCTGGGAGATCCGGAACATCCGCCCGACGGGCATCCACGACTTTGGCGGCGTCTATTCCGGCCCGCTCTCGGGCACGATCGGACCGGGCAACCAGACGGTCCGCCTGAGCTTCTTCACGAACCACCCGGCCTCGGGGCTCAGCGCGGATTTAGGCGACGAATTCGACGCGCTCGTGCAGTCGGAAAACGGCCTGTATCTCTGGGCGCAGGACGACGGCAACGTGACGGTCTGGCTGCCAAACGGCGATGCCTCGCAGGTCTGGCACTTTGAGGAGCAGGGGGATCTGTTCTATGCGATAACCTCGAAGCAGAGCGGCCTTGCGCTCACGGCCGAGGCCGTGGGCGACGGCGCCAATGTCTGCACGCGGCCCTGGACCGGGAGCGACGGGCAGAAATGGGCGCTGCATGTCACGGACGACGCCGTGTTCCTCACG
>CAMNAE010000075.1 GCA_946530565.1 uncultured Oscillibacter sp. | reverse complement strand
CGAATCCGAAGCGAAAGATGAAGATCCCGGAGTCTGAGATCCGCGAGCGGGTCGAAGAGATCCTCGATGTCATTAGCCTGAAGGGCTTTGAGCACCGTAAACCCGATCAGCTCTCAGGCGGTCAGCAGCAGCGCGTGGCGATCGCTCGGGCGCTCGTGAACCGGCCGAAGGTACTGCTCCTCGACGAGCCGCTAGGCGCGCTCGACCTCAAGCTCCGCAAGGACATGCAGATCGAACTCAAACGCATCCAGCAGCAGGTCGGTATCACCTTTATTTTCGTGACGCACGATCAGGAGGAGGCTCTCACGATGTCCGACACGATCGTGGTCATGGACAAGGGCTGCATCCAGCAGATCGGCACGCCGGAGCAGATCTACAATGAGCCGAAGAACGCCTTTGTCGCCGACTTCATCGGCGAGTCCAACATCATCGACGGCATCATGCTCGAGGATAAGCTCGTGCAGATGTACGGCAGGAAATTCCCCTGCCTCGACACCGGATTTGCGCCCAATGAGCCCGTAGACGTCGTGATCCGCCCCGAGGACATCGACATCGTCCCCGTCGATCAGGGCCAGCTCGTCGGCACCGTGACGAACGTGACCTTCAAAGGCATGCAGTACGACATCATCGTCGACTTCCGCGGCTTCAAGTGGCTCATCCAGACGACCGACCACTCCCCCGTCGGAGCACGCATCGGCATCAAGATCGACCCTGACGGTATCCACATCATGAAGAAGAGCGCCTACTCCGGCATGTTCGGCGACTACTCCTCTTTCTCCGAGGAATACGAGGAGCTGGGCGATGCGGAGATCGTCCCCGAGGAGGAGTGAGCCATGAAGAACCGTCTTTCAAGGCTCGCCTACCCCTATGTGCTCTGGATGGCGCTGTTCGTGGTGGCGCCGATCCTCATCATGCTGGTCTATGCCTTCACGAGCGCAGACGGCGGCTTTACGCTTGCGAACTTCCTGCGCATGGGCCGCTACTCGGTCGTATTCGTGCGCTCGTTCAAGCTCGCACTGATCGCGACGGTCATCTGCCTGCTCGTCGGATATCCGATCTCCTATTTCATGAGCCGCGAGGGCCCCGGCTTCCAGCGCACGGCCATGGTGCTCATCATGCTGCCGATGTGGATGAACTTCCTGCTTCGCACCTACTCCTGGATGTCCATTCTCGAAAACAACGGCCTTTTGAACCGCTTCTTTCGCTTTATTGGGCTCATCTCGGCCTGGAACGCCGCCTTCGGCACTGACATCAACGGCTTTCGCATGCTCAATACGCAGGGCGCGGTCGTGCTCGGCATGGTCTATAACTATTTGCCCTTTATGATCCTGCCGATCTACTCGGTCATATTAAAGCTCGACCACTCCCTCATCGAAGCTGCCCGCGACTTGGGCGCCGACGGTGCGCATGTCTTTTTAAAGGTCACGCTTCCCCTTTCTCTGCCCGGCGTGCTCTCGGGGATCACGATGGTCTTTGTGCCCTCGGTCTCGACCTTCGCGATCAGCCAGATGCTCGGCGGCGGCACACAGACTCTGCTCGGCGACCTCATTGAGCAGCAGTTCCTCGGCGGCGCCTACAACCCGCATCTCGGCGCGGCGATCTCTCTTGTGATGATGCTGATCGTTGTGCTGTGCATGTATGTGATGAACCGCTTCGGCGAGGGCGAAGAGGAGGCGGTGATCCTGTGAACGACAAAAAGAACGGCTTCGTGAGCCGGCTTTTGATCATTCTGGTCTTCGTGTTCCTCTACGCGCCGATCATCCTTTTGATCCTCTTCTCCTTCAATGCAGGCAACAGCGGCTCGGTCTGGAAGGGCTTTTCTCTGCACTGGTACGGTGAGCTTTTCCACAACCGCCTGATCCTGCAGAGCGTCTATACGACGCTTCTGGTCTCGGCCCTTGCAACAGTCATCGCGACTGTCGCCGGCACCTTTGCCGCGATCGGCTTCTTTGCGATGCGGCGCGAGATCCGCGGCCCGCTCGTGACCGTGAACAATATCCCGATGATGAACGCCGACATCGTGACCGGCGTGAGCCTGTGTCTGCTCTTCGTCGCCTTCTTCGGCTTCTATGGCAGCTTTGCACACTGGTTCAATGGCGTGCAGAACTTCGTGCATCTCAAAGAACAGCTCAGCATGGGTTTCGGAACGCTTTTGATCGCGCACATTGGCTTCAATATCCCCTATGTGATCCTGTCGGTAAGTCCGAAGCTTCGTCAGATGGATAAGAACCTTGTCGACGCGGCGCAGGATCTCGGCTGCACGTGGATGCAGGCCTTCTTCAAAGTGATCCTGCCTGAGATCAAGCCCGGCATTGTTTCCGGTGCGCTGACCGCTTTCACGATGAGCATCGACGATTTCGTGATCAGCTACTTCACCGCGGGCTCATCCTCTTCCACCCTGGCCATGACGATCTACGGCATGACCAAAAAGCGGGTGACGCCCCAGATCAACGCGGTCTCGACCCTTTTGTTCCTGACGGTGCTGATCCTGCTCGCCCTCATCAATCTTCGTGAATCCCGCCGCGCCGCCAAGACGTGCCCCTAAGGAGGTATACCCATGAAAAAAGCGATTGCCCTTGTGCTGAGCGCTGTCACTCTGCTCGGCACGGCCGCCTGCTCCGGCAACAGCGGCAGCTCTTCCTCTTCCTCCGGCTCCGCCCAGAGCTTCGAAAACGTCGTCAACGTCTGCTCCTGGGGCGAGTACATCGATGAATCCCTGATCGACGAGTTCGAGGCCGAGACCGGCATCCACGTGAACTACCAGACCGCTGAGAGCAACGAGGCGCTCTACTCCCAGCTCAAGATGGGCGGTGTGGACTACGATGTGGTCGTACCCTCGGACTACATGATCGCGCGGCTCATCAAAGAAGATATGCTCGCAGAGCTCAACTACGACAATATCCCGAATTTCAGCCTGATCGACCCGCAGTATACGCATCTGAGCTACGACCCCGACAATCTCTACACCGTCCCCTACACCTGGGGCACCGTCGGCATCATTTACAACACCGCGATGATCGACGACGAGATCACGAGCTGGAGCGCGATGTTCGACCCGAAATACGCCGGAAATGTGCTCATGATCCGCAACTCCCGCGACGCGCTGATGGCGGCGCTGTGCTATCTCGGCTATTCGATCAACACGACCGACGAAGCCGAGATCCGCGAGGCCTTCGCGCTTCTGCGCGGCGCCAAAGAGCAGGGCGTGTACCAGAGCTTCGTGATGGATGAAATCTACCAGAAGATGGAGGGCGGCAACGCGGCGATCTCGATGTACTACGCCGGCGATTACCTCACCATGCTTGAAAACAACGAAGACCTTGCCTATGTGGTCCCAGAGGAGGGCTCCAACTGGTTCGTCGACGCGATGTGCGTCTTAAAGACCGCCCAGCACAAAGAAAATGCCGAGGCCTGGATCAACTTCATTGCCTCGACCGAGTCGAACCTGAGGAACATGGACTATATCTGGTACGCATCGCCGAACCAGGAGGCTCTTGCGCAGTATCCCGACTACTACGAAGAGGAATACGGCGAAGCGCTCGACGAGGAGATCTACAACATCATGGCCGCGCCGCCCGAGGTCCTTGAGCGCTGCGAGGTCTATGTGAACCTCCCGCAGGAGACGCTGGATCTCTACAACGAGCTCTGGACCGAGCTCGGCATCTGACAAATGCTGTGCCCCGGCGCGCCAGGTAAGCGCCGGGGTGCTTTTTAAAAGGAGCCTGGAGCTATGACTGTCAGTGCGAAAAAAAAACTGCTGCGCGAAAAAATGCGGGAGCGTGAACGATCACTCTCTGAAAAATATCTGCTTTACTCATCATTTGAGATCTGCCGCCGTCTTGTTGCGATGCCCGCTTTTGACATGGCAAAGAGCATCTTCTGCTTTATCGGAGTCAGAGGCGAGATCGACACGCAGCCGATCCTCGAGGCGGCGCTCTCTCAGAACAAAGCCCTCTATGTCCCCCGCTGCGTCTCAGCCGGGATCATGGAGCTCTGTCGCCTTCACTCGCTCTCGGAGCTGATCCCCGGTGCCTTCGGGATCCCGGAGCCGCCGGAGACGGCCGAGCGGACGCAGCCGGATTCGATCGATCTTGCCGTCATCCCCTGTCTCGCCTGCGCGCGCGACGGGCGCAGGCTCGGAAGAGGCGGTGGCTACTATGACCGTTTTTTAGCGGCCTATCCCGGTGACGCCCTTCTCCTCTGCCGTGAGAAGCTCCTGCAGGAGGAGCTGCCCGTGGAGCCCCACGATCGCCCGGTACCTTGGGTGCTCAGCGAGCATACGCTCTATGAAGACGGTGTGCCCGAGCTCGCCTGATCACGGCATTTCTGCCATATCTGTGCAAATATGGCCTGAAACGTTAAAAAAAACGTTGAAATCGGCACTTGTATTTTCCACTCTCAGCCGATAGAATAGATACTACCTATATTGCTTATTGAACTAATCTTCGCAGGAGGACGATGCAGCATGTCTCTCATTCAGCAGAACCTGGACTACATCAAAGCCGTCGACCCCGAGGTCGGCAACGCCATGCAGGAGGAGCTCGCCCGCGAGGGCCGCAACATCGAGCTGATCGCCTCCGAGAACATCGTTTCCGAGGCTGTGCTCCACGCAATGGGCTCCGTGCTCACCAACAAATACGCCGAGGGCTATCCCGGCAAGCGCTATTACGGCGGCTGCTACGCGGTCGATGTGACTGAGGAGATCGCGCGTCAGCGCGCCTGCAGGCTCTTCGGCTGCAAGTATGCAAACGTCCAGCCCCACTCCGGCGCAAATGCGAACCTCGCGGCATTCTTCGCAGTTGCCAAGCCCGGCGACACGATCATGGGCATGAACCTCGCGCACGGCGGTCATCTCTCCCACGGCAGCCCGGTCAATATCTCCGGCAAGTACTTCAACATCGTGCCCTACGGCCTGAATGACGAGACCGAGACGATCGACTACGATGCACTTTTAAAGACCGCGAAAGAATGCAAGCCCGTTCTGATCGTCTGCGGTGCGAGCGCCTATCCCCGCACGATCGATTTCAAGAAATTCCGTGAGATCGCTGACGAGGTCGGTGCCTATCTCATGGCCGATATTGCTCACATCGCGGGTCTCGTCGCTGCCGGCGAGCATCCCTCACCCTTCCCTTGGGCCCACATCGTGACCACCACGACCCACAAGACCCTGCGCGGCCCGCGCGGCGGATTGATCCTCTGCAACGATGAGGATCTCTACAAGAAGATCAACTCTGCTGTCTTCCCCGGCACGCAGGGCGGTCCGCTCGAGCACATCATTGCGGCCAAGGCTGTCTGCCTCGGCGAGGCCCTGCAGCCCTCGTTCAAAGAATACGGCCGTCAGATCGTCAAGAACGCGGCCGTGCTTGCATCCGAGCTCACAAAGCAGGGCTTCCGCCTTGTGAGCGGCGGCACCGACAACCACCTGATGCTCGTCGATCTGCGTCCCTTCCACATCACCGGCAAGGTCTATGAGCATCTCCTCGACGAGGTGCAGATCACCGTCAACAAGAACGCGATCCCGAACGATCCCGAAAAGCCTTTCGTGACGAGCGGCATCCGCGTCGGCACTCCGGCGGTCACCTCCCGCGGCTTCAAGGAGCCCGAGATGGTCAAGATCGCCGCCTGGATGGCCGACATGGCCCGCGATCCGGAGGCGAACGCCGCACGCGTCAAAGAAGAGGTCAACAGCCTCTGCGCCGCCTTCCCGATCTATCAGTAAGGAAGAAAAACCTCGCTCTCAAATGAGAGCGAGGTTTTTCTTTTATCGAGCCGGATAGTATCGATTTTCATTGCGGCCGGCAAAATTGGCCTCGAGCATCGCGACGTGCGACAGAAACGCCGGATCCTCAAAATGCTTGGCGCCCTTCGGACAGAGCCTGACGCAGGCCTGGCACTTGATACAAAGACCTAAGGCTTCAAAGTTCTGCGCAGCATCGATCGAGCCGACCGGGCAGGCGGCAGCGCAGAGACCGCAGCCGTCACAAAGCGCGTGGTCGGTCACAGGCTTCGCCTTTAAGAATTTCGCCGGCTGACCGTCAATGCCCTTCGGTACATAATAGGGCGCAGCGGCATCACCGGGGATCTCCTCCAGAGTGAGCGCTGACGCGTGATCGATGGCCATGACGGCCCAATCGGCAAGCTCATCAAGATCCCGCTCATCCGGACGTCCGCCGGCAAGCGCGTCCGAAAACGCATGGCGGCATACGACCGAAGCAGCGCCTGCAAGCAAAAAGCCGTTTTTATTCATAAGCGATGCGAGCTCGGCAAGAGAGTTATCGGGCGAGCGGTTGCCGAAGGTCGTGACCGCAAGTGCGCGCGTGCCATGCCCGACCAGAAGACGCTCAAGATCCGGCAGGATCTTGTTCGGAAGCTTTCCGGCGTAGGTCGGGCTCGCAGCGACCACGATGTCTTCCGGGCCGAAGGGTTCCAGACTCGCACGAGCACTCGGCGGTGTCAGATCGTGCTCATAGAACGGAAGGCTCTTCGCCGCGGCGATCGCCGTGGCCGCAGCAAGGCAGACCTTACCCGTAGAACCGGTCGGGCTGAAGAATACGGCATGAACAGCAGGCACAGAAGCGCTCACAGTGAAAACTCCTCTCGCGCGTGTTTTTCGGGATCCGGCGCGACAGGACGCGGCGGGATCCGTTTCATCGGGTCGTAGCGGAAGGCCCTGCAGTGATAGTCGGCGGGCACGACGCCGCAGCGTCTGCAGCCAACGGACTGATCGCCCAGGCGCACGCCCCGTGCGCAGTAGAGACACATGGGTTCGATGTCTTTTCGAAACAGCATTGCCGTCTCCTCCCCTCAAATTCGATCGGATCAGGTCCTGCTCCTTAAAGCGCGTAGATGTGCACGGCGTCGTTTTCAACCGCACAGCGCACTTCGGTCACAGGATGATCGTAGCTGTTGATGATCGTATTGGCCAGAGGATCCTCGACCTCCCGCTGGATCGTGCGCCGCAGGTTCCGGGCGCCGTAGGTGCGGGAAAAGGACTTCCTGGTGAGATAGCTGCAAAGATCGTCATCATATGTAAAGTGGATCCCCTTTTCAGCCATGGAGTCACGCAGCTCAGCGAGCATGATCCCGGCGATCCGCGCAAAGTGTGTCTCGTCGAGCCGGTTGAAGGTGATCACCGCGTCGACGCGGTTGATGAACTCCGGGCGCAGGAACTGCTCAAGCGCCTTCATGGCCCGGTCGCGGTCCTGCTCATTCGCACTGCGGTCGAAACCGACCGTACCCTCCTTGCCCTCGCTGCCGGCGTTGCTCGTCATGACGATCACGGTGTTCTCGAAATTCACCTTGCGTCCGTGCGCGTCGGTCACCTCTCCGTCGTCGAGGATCTGAAGCAGGATATTGAGCACATCCGGATGTGCCTTCTCGATCTCGTCGAA
>CAMNAE010000074.1 GCA_946530565.1 uncultured Oscillibacter sp. | reverse complement strand
TTTGTTCCGACCGATGATCGTGTCGTCGAGCGGCATGCCGCAGCACTGGCAGATGAGTTCCCGCGGGGCGCCGAGCAGCGTGTTGATGGAGACATTGAAGAGCCTTGAGAGGAGCTTGAGCGTCTCGGTGTTCGGGACCGTCTCGCCGTTTTCCCAGCGGGAGACGGCCTGCCGGGTCACGAAGAGCTTTTCGGCAAGCTCGTCCTGCGAGAGACCTGCCTTGCTGCGAAGCTCATGGATCACGTCTTTGGTTTCCATAGCAGCACCTCCTTGTATCTGTGATCTTCTGTGATCTATTATAGCACGGGCGCGCGAAAAAGAAAAGCAACTGCCCGTTGCGGCTCGTGCAGAATCCTGCGCGAGCCTGTTTCCTGCCCTTCCGGAGTCCTTGGCACAGAAAAGAGCCCCCGGCCGCTCGGCCGGGGGCTTGAAAACACTGTGTGCTCTTTACGCCTCTTCGAAGGAGAGGGACTTCTTCGGGCACTTGGCAATGCACTTGCCGCACTGGACGCACTTGTCGTAATCGACCGACCAGAGCTTTTCCTTGCGGTCCACGGTGATCGCCTCCTGCGGGCAGACCTTGGCGCAGAGCGTGCAGAAGACGCAGGCGTCGGAGTTGACGAGCTTGCCCTTCTTCGCGGCAAAGCGCGTGCCGGAGACGACGAGGTCGCTCGCGCGTTCGGCAACCATGTGGTAGTCGGGGCTCAGCACGATCGCGCCCTCATCGCAGAAGTCCTGGCAGGTGCCGCAGAAGGTGCAGCTGGTGAGGTCAAAGGTATAGGTGATCCTCTGGCCGCCCTCCACGTCTTCGTACTTGCGCGTGATGGCGCTCGGCGCGCAGACCTTGACGCAGTTGCCGCAGTTCACGCACTTTTCAGCGTCATAGGTGATGCGGCCGCGGTAGTTCGGCTTGGCCTCGACGTTCTCCGCCGGGAAGTTGCGGGTGCTGGGCTTGGAGAAGACGTTGCTGATGGCCTCACGGATGAAGGGAAAGTTCATTGATTCATTGCCTCCCTTTTCTTGCCGAGGATCTCGGCGGCCTTGTAGAGCCCCTCGATCACGGCCTCAGGCTTGGGCGTGCAGCCGGCGATCGCAACGTCGACATGCACGTACTGCTCCAGCGGCGCCTCGACCGAGTAGCTGCCCTTGAAGACGTTGCCGCTCTGTGGGCAGGAGCCGATCGTGACGACGCACTTGGGCTCCGGGACCTGCTCGAGCGTGCGCAGCAGGCGCTCCTTCGACTGGCTCGTGATCGGTCCGCTCACCACGACGATGTCCGCGTGCCGGGGCGTGCCCGCCAGCTTGAAGCCGAAGCGCTCGGCGTCATAGCGCGGCGTCAGCACGGCGACGAGCTCGATGTCGCAGCCGTTGCAGGAGCCGGTGTTGATGTGATAGATCCAGGGGGATTTCGCCGTACTTTTGGCGATCATTTTCTTAAACATGCTGTCTCCCTCCTTAGAGTCCAAGCCAGACCAGCACCAGGCTGACGGTGGCAAGCGTGGTGACAAACGTCCAGTAGAACTGGAAGAGATGCTCGATCTTCAGCCGCG
Source organism: uncultured Oscillibacter sp. (assembly GCA_946530565.1). Taxonomy (GTDB): domain Bacteria; phylum Bacillota; class Clostridia; order Oscillospirales; family Oscillospiraceae; genus Oscillibacter. Next base: position 5,897 of record CAMNAE010000074.1, on the reverse strand, counting down.
CGGTCACGGCGTGGATCAGCGTCATGCACAGCACCGTGAGCACGATGCACAGCAGCACAAGGATCAGCGCGTTGAGCGCGACGATGCCGGTGTCGATGCCGCCGATGAACAGCGCCACGAAGAGCGCCGTCATCACGAACATCTTGAGCGCGGTGTTCAGCTTGAACATGGCAAGCGGCGCGCCGGAGTATTCGATCAGGGGGCCTTCGCAGATCTCCGTCTCGGCCTCCGCAACGTCGAAGGGCTGCGTGCCGACCTCGGCGGGGATGACCAGAAGCATCGCGACCGCCGCGGGGATGAGCTGCCAGTGGGCGATCATGCTGTGATGCGCCTCCTGCCAGGCGACGATGTCGCTCAGGGAGAAGCACAGCGCGCTGCCGCCTGCCATCTTGGCGACCGACAGAAGCACCAGGATCAGCGGGAGCTCATAGGCCATCATGGTGACCATCTCGCGGGAGATACCGATGCCGGCGTAGGGGGAGCCGGAGGCGGAGCCGCCCACGATGAGCGCGACGCCCGGGATCGTGAGTAAGTAAAGCACCACGATGAGGTCAGCCCTGCCCGAGAACGCGCTGAAGCTGAACACGGGGATGAAGAGCATCAGCACGACGAGGCTCACAAAGCCGACCACCGGCGCGGCCAGAAAGGCCGTTTTATTCGCCGCGTGGGGGATGATCGTCTCCTTGCCGAGGAGCTTGAAGAAGTCATACACCGGCTGGACGATCGGCGGGCCGACGCGCCGCTGCATGCGGGCGAGCACCTTGCGGTCGATGCCCGCGAGCAGCAGACCGATCGCCGTGACGAACAGGCAGCCCGGGAAGATCAGAACATAGAAGAGAAGCCGCAAAATCGTAATTCCCATTGTGTTTCCCTCCTTAACGTACGAACACGGTGAGCCACAGCGTGATGATCGCGCCGCCGACCACGACCCACAGGGCGTAGTCGTTGATGATGCCGGAATGCGCGCCCTGCATCACGCGGAAGTAGCTCTTCCAGTCATGCTTGAAGCCCCAGAAGAGGTCGGAGCCGCTCACATGAGAGGGCAGGCTCTTTTCGCCGCTGAAGAAGGTCGCGTACTTGCCGTCCTCCTCGGCGCCCTCGGGCGTGAGGATCCTGCCGCGCTCGCGCGCGCCGGTGATGATCACGATGCCCGTCGCGGCCATCACGACGACGAAGAGCAGCAGCCACAAAATGGGATCCCAGTAGCTGAAGCTGGCAGCCGCGGCTTTCACGTTGCTGATGCCGAAGGCCGCCGCCGTGCCCTCGCCCATCATCACGTCGATGTAGTGCGTCACGTTGAAGGCGGCGCTCACAGCCGGGCGCAGGAACCAGGCCTCAACCTGGTTGTAGAAGACGCCGGTGATCACGCACAGGGCCGACATGACCCACATGGGGATGCGCATGGAGAGGGGCACCTCTTTGGCGCCCGCGCAGGAGACGGGGCACTGGCCGAAGAACACGGCCTGCGTCACCTTGATGAAGGAGGCCAGGGTCATCACGGAGACGACGACCGCCACCACGGTGATGAGCGCATAGAGGAAGTTGCCGGACTCAACGGCCTTGGCGTAGATCGCCTGATAGACCATCCACTTGGAGGCGAAGCCGTTGAAGGGCGGGAGACCGGAGATGGAGAACGCGCCGATCAGGAAGCAGATCGTCGTCTGCGGCATCTTCTTCGAGAGGCCGCCGAGCCGGTCGAGATCGGTGGTGCCGACGGAGTAGAGCACCGAGCCCGCGCACAGGAACAGCAGGCCCTTGAAGAGCGTGTGGTTCATGGCGTGGAACAGCGCGCCGGAGAGGCCCAGCGTCGTGCCGAGCGCCGCCGCGGTGATCACATAGCCGATCTGGGAGATGGAGTGGAAGGCGAGCAGACGCTTGAAGTCATGCTGCGCGAGCGCCATCGTGACGCCGATGAACATGGTGACCGCGCCGAAAATGGCCAGAAGCACCTGCATGGCCGGAAGGTCGATCGCGCGGAAGATCACATAGACCAGACGGATCACACCGTAAACGCCCGCCTTGTTCACCATACCGGAGAACATCATCGAGATGCAGGTCGGGGCGGCGGCGTAGGCGTCGGCCGCGGGGGTGTGGAAGGGGACGATGAAGGCCTTGACGGAGAGACCGGTGAGCATGAGCCCGAAGGCGAAGACCGAAACGGGCGTCATGTTGCCGTGCAGCATGGAGGCGAGCTGCGCCATATTGAGCGTATGGCACTGCAGATACAGCAGCGCGATGCCCGCCAGCGTGAACGAGGAGCCCATCGAGCCGAGCACCAGGTACTTGAAGGCGGCCTCCAGCGCAAAGCCCCGCTCGCCGCGGAAGGCGGTGAGCGCCACCGCGGCGAAGGTCATGATCTCGATCATGATGAAGAGGTTGAAGATATCGCCCGTGAGCGTGAGGCCGAGCACGGCGCCGCAGAGCATCAAAAAGAGCACATAGAAGCGGCCGAGCATGCCGTCGCGCTCCATGTAGCGCAGCGAGAAGATCGAGGAGAGCAGCGACGTGGTCACGACCAGCAGCGCGAAGAAGAGTCCGAGCTGGTCGATCTCGTAGCCGATGCCGATCGCGTAGCCGCTCACCGGCACATGGTCACCCATCCAGTAGGAGATGACCTCGCCGTCGAACATGACGGGCTTCACAAGCGCGCAGATCAGCAAAAAGGCGATGCCGGTCGTCGCGACCAGGATGCCCTGCCGCGCGGCCTTGTTGTGCACGCCGAAGATCTCTTCGAGAAAGGCGCCGAGAAAGATCCCCATGACAGCCAGCACGGGGAAATGAACATAAGAAATCATCCGTGCAGCCTCCTGATCTCATCCGCATTGGTGGTGTGGTACTGCTGGTAGATCTTCACTGCCAGCGCAAGGGCCATCGCGTCGACGCAGGCGCCGATGACGATGCTCGTGAGCGTGAGCGCCTGGGGCACGGGGTCCACGAAGAAGGTGCCCGCCACGAACTCACGGATCGTGAAGACAGGAGCGGTGCCGCCCTCTTTGAAGCCGGTGCTCACGATCAGAAGGTTGATGCCGTAGTCAACGATGCTCATGCCCAGCACGATCTTGATGATGTTCTTTTTAAAGAGGATCGTGTAGAGCCCCATCACGATCAGAATGACTGCGGCGATGTAGTTCATATAGATCATGACTCCGCTCCTTCCTCGGCCGTGCTGTCAAAGCCGTAGGCGATGTCCGTCTCGGGCTCTTCGTCGTCGGGGCTGGTAAGAAGACCCGTCATGAGCAGGAGCAGCAGACCGATGCCGGAGACCACGCGGTAGCCCACCACATAGCTCATAAAGGTGATCGTGCCGGCGGAGATGAAATCGCCGATGTCGCCGACCTGGGCGAACACGTTCGAGGCGAAGTTGCGGCCAAAGAGAATGCCGATGAAGCCCAGAGCCACATACAGGCAGGCGGCGATGCCGCCGTGGATGCGCAGGGGGCGGGGCGAGATCACGTGGCCGATGCCCTCGACGCCGTAGCCCAGATACACCAGCAGGAAGGCGGAGGTGACGATCACGCCGCCCTGGAAGCCGCCGCCGGAGCTCACGGAGCCGAAGAGGATCACGTACAGACCGAAGACGAGCGCGAAGGGCAGGAACATATCAGCGCCGCACTTCAAAATGATATCCTGTTCTTTGAATTTCATGACTGGCTGCCCTCCTTCTGCTCCGGCTCATCCCGGTGGCTCTTGCGGCTCAGGATGATGATCGCGCCGCCGATCGCGGTGAAGAGGATGAAGGACTCACCCATCGTATCGAAGCCGCGGAAGTCGAACACGACAGAGGCGACCGCGTTCACCGCGTGGGTTTTGGCGAGGTTCATCTGCACGATGATGTCGCCGACACCGTCGGGATCGGAGACGTCGTAATGCTCGGGGTCGTTGTACAGCGCCGTCACATCGGTGTCGGAGCCGTCATAGGTGGGGGGGAGCTCCTGGTAGGCGTATTTCGCCCCGCGGAGGCCGACCACCAGGATCACCAGCAGCGCAAGAAGCCCCACCAGCTTATTGATCTTCATTCCTCCTCATCCCCTTTCTTAGTGACCTTGCGGACCGCGATGACGAAGAGCGTCGTTGAGAGCACCGCGCCGACGGCGGCCTCGGAGATCGCGACGTCCGGCGCATGGAGCATGATGAACTCCAGCGACGTGAACGCGCCCGTCACGCCCAGAGCGATGACGGAGGCGAGGATATGCTCCATCCGGATCGCGAGGAAGGCCGAGACCAGAATACTGACGATGATCAGCGCATTTAAAACCAGAACGGCATTCATGTTTCGCTCTCCTCCTTTGCGGTTTCATCCTGCGCGGGAGCGGCTTCGGCAGCGGGCTCCTCCGCGCTCTGCGGCTGCGGCGGGCCCTTCTTCAGGTCCTCACCGTAGGCGTCGCAGGCCATTTTCTTTTCGGAACGGACACCGTGCAGATACGCCGCCTGCGCGATCGCATGGCCCGCGATCGGCGAGGTGACGAAGTAGAACACCGCAAGGATCACGCATTTGACCATCATCTCGCCGTTGTGCAGATAAAAGAGCGCATACAGAAAGCCGCCGATGAGCACGAACAGCACGCCGAAGGTCGTCACATTGGTGCTCGACTGCATGCGGCAGAAGGTGTCCGGCATGCGCAGCAGGCCCACCACACCGGCGAATGCAAAGAAGATGCTGAGTACGATCAGCACATCGATCACGATTCTCATAGCTTGCCCTCCAGATACTTGGCGATCAGCGTGGTGCCGATGAAGCCCAAAAGCGCCGTGACCAGAGCGATGTCCAGATAGATGGCGCGGCCGGAGTAGAGCGCGAAGAGCACCATGGCCATGTCTGTCAGAGTCTCAACGCAGTCGCCCGCAACGGCGCGGTCAGCGACCGAGGGGCCGACGACGAAGCGCGCCGCCAGCACGAGCGCCATCGCCACAAAGCAGATGGCAAAGAAAAGCAGTTCACTCATTTCCAGATCCCTCCGATCCCCTTCTCCAGGGTGCCCTTGATCATCTCGCCGGCCTCCTCCGGATCCTGGCTGGCCACGTCGATCCAGTGGATGTAATAGTAGAGCTGCCCGTTTCCGTCTTCCGCCATGTCCATCGTAATGGTGCCGGGCGTCAGGGTGATGGAGTTGGCGAGCATCGCCTGGGCATATTCCTTATCGAGGTTCACCGGCACCTTGACGATGCCGGAATTCGCGGGCAGCTTCGGGCTGAAGGCACGCTTTGCCATGTCGATGTTCGCCTTGGCGAGCTCGATCATGAACGTGCCGAAGCAGTAGCCGATCAGCTTGAGGATATGGATCGGATTGGCGAGGAAAAACGTATCGTCGTGGATGAAGAAGCGTGCGCTGAACAGCGCCACCGCGAAGCTCACGATCAGTCCCGCCGCGAGGATCTGCCACGACGCCTCGCCGTAGAAGAACTCCACGATCTGGCCGGTGACCAGGAGCCAGAAGATGTAGCAGACGATCATTGTGGAGACGACCGCTGCCCCGTTTGCTTTTTTCAAGGGGACACCCTCCTCACTTTCTGTTGTATCCGCCCGGAGATGTAGTCGCAGAGTTCTGCGAGCCCATCGCCTGAGCGGGTGGAGACGCGGAAGATACGGACCTTGCCGTTGATGTCGGAGGCATTGGTCTCGACGCGCTGCATGTCAAAATCGAAATACGGCAGCATATCGTACTTGTTGATGACCAGCGCGTCGCTGGTGGCGAACATCAGCGGGTATTTTTCGACCTTGTCGTCGCCCTCGGGGACGCTGAGGATCGCGACGCGGAAATCCTCGCCGATGTTGAACTCCGCCGGGCAGACAAGATTGCCGATGTTCTCCACAAAGAGCACGTCCAGCGCGTCCAGATCGAACATGGGCAGAATGTGCTGAATGGACATGGCCTCGATGTGGCAGGCGCCGTCGGTCT
>CAMNAE010000073.1 GCA_946530565.1 uncultured Oscillibacter sp. | reverse complement strand
GAGGACCTGAACGCCGACGGCTCGAGCGAGCTTCTGATCGGCTGGCGCGTCAACGCGGACCTGCTCGCGCTCTCGGTCTACACCCTGCGCGGCGGCGCGCCCGCGGAGATTCTGAACGCCAATTACGTCAAATACACCGTGGCCGATCTCGACGGCGACAGCGCGCGCGAGCTGCTGCTGCTCCACAGCACCGACGACGGCGACTCCGTGGCCGACTGCTACGGCTGGAGCCAGGGCGGACTCACGCTCAAAAGCTCGATCGGCCTTTCAATGACGATGGCGGAGCTGCGCGAGCAGGGGCGTATCCGCATGGGCGCCTTCTCCGACGGCAGCCGCGCGCTGTTCGTCTCCGGCGTCGGCGAGGGCGGCGTCTTCATCTGCGATGTGCTGACGATCCGCGGCGGCGCGCTCATCAACGCCGCACGCTCCGACTCCACGGGCGTCTCACGCGAGGTGACGACCTTCCGCGGACTCTTCCCGACCGATATCGACAACGACGGCGTGACCGAGATCCCGCTGGCGGAGCACCTGCCCGTGATTTCGGAGGAGCAGGACGCGGCCTACCGGATCGACTGGGTGTCTTTGAGCCGCAGCGGCGAGGAGACCTTAAAGTGCAGCACCTATCACAACACCGTCGACGGCTGGTATCTCATGTGGCCCGAGTCCTGGCACGGCAGCGTCACCGCGCAGTCCGGCGGCACGGCGGATGAATCCTATGTCACGTTCTCCTATGCCGATGACGGAGCCTCGGTGCCGATCCTCAGGATCCTCACGCTCAGCGGCGCCAACCGCGCAAGCCGCGCCGGCCGCAACGGGCGCTTCCTGCTCTCGAGGCAGCAGAGCGTGCTCTACGCGGGAGAGATCTTCTCGACGGAGAGCCGCCTTTCGCTCACGAGCGAAGAGGTCACGGCCGCCTTCAACCTGATCCCCGTCGAGTGGATCACGAGCGACAACTGAAAGAGGATCATGCTTTTGCCTGCCGCGCTTTTATGTGAGCGCACAGGTCGGGAACGTCAGAAAAGAGAGGTTTGAAATGAAAAAGGTACTGGTTTTGGAAGACGAGGCCAATATCCGCAGCTTTATCGTGATCAATCTCAGGCGGGCGGGCTATGACGTCATCGAGGCCGCCAGCGGCGAGGAGGCCCTTGAAAAGCTTGCTGCGGAGCCGGGCACCGGTGTTGCGCTGCTCGACATCATGCTCCCCGGTATCGACGGCTTCGAGGTCTGCCGCCGCATCCGCGCCTCCAACTCCCGCATCGGCATCATCATGCTGACCGCCCGCTCCCAGGAGATGGACAAGGTCACCGGGCTCATGACCGGGGCCGACGACTATGTGACCAAGCCGTTTTCGCCCGCGGAGCTCACCGCGCGCGTGGACGCGCTCTTTCGCCGCGCCGGCGGCGGGCAGGAAGAGGAGGCCGGCGTCATCGTGCGCGAGCCCTTCACGCTCAACACCCGCAACCGCACGCTCGAGAAGAACGGCCAGCGCATCAAGCTCACGCAGGTGGAGTACTCGATCATCAAGTACTTTATGGAGAACCCCGGCAGGGCGCTCTCGCGCGAGGAGATCCTCGATACCGTGTGGGGCAAGGACTACTTCGGCGAACTCAAGATCGTGGATGTGAACATCCGCCGCCTGCGCCTCAAGATCGAGGACAATGTCCAGTCGCCGGTGTACCTCACGACCGTGTGGGGCTACGGCTATAAGTGGGGGCTTTGATGATGTCAAAGACTGCGCCTGAAACGCCGCTGCGCCGCAGCGCGCTCAGGCTTCACGGCCTGCGCCGCCGCTGGCTCTTCAATACGATCGCGCCGGTCGCGGCGATCCTGCTCGCGATCGTGCTGATCTGCTCGGTCGGTGTCTCGAGCTACTGCTACGGCTCCATGCAGCGCGGGCTCGAGTCCCGCGCCAAGGCGATCGCCGGCTCGTTTAACGATTATTTCCTCGGCGGCGGCTACGCGGGCTTCTACCAGCGCGCCACGCAGGCGGCCTCGACCTATGAGGACGCCGACCGCATCGAGCTGCAGTTCCTGAGCACGAACGGGCAGATCCTCGTCTCGTCGACCTCGGGCCTCACCGCGGGACTTGTGACCGAGACGCCCGATGTCTCCGCGGCCGCCAAGGAGAACCGGATCGCGTCGTTTCGCGGCGCGGCGGATGTGACCGGCGAGCCGATCCTCGCGGTCTCGCACCCGCTCGTCTTCAACGGGCGGGTCGTGGGCGTGATGCGGCTTGTGACCTCGATGAGCCGCGCGAGCCGGCAGGTGCTGCTCTTCGACCTCGTGTTCATGCTGCTCGCGCTTTTATGCTTCTCGCTCGTCTTCGTCTCAAACCTGCTCTTCATCAACAACGTCGTGGAGCCGGTGGCCGAGGTGACCGAGGCCGCCAAGCGCATCTCCAACGGCAGCTACGGCTTCCAGCTCGAGAACCGCTACAGCGATGAGCTCGGTGAGCTCGTCGACAATATCAACAACATGTCCGTGCAGATCGGGCAGAACGAGAAGATGAAGTCCGAGTTCATCTCCTCGGTCTCGCACGAGCTCCGGACCCCGCTCACCGCGATCAACGGCTGGGGCGAGACGCTGCTCGCCGACCCCGTGGGCGACCCGCAGACACGCCGCGGCATCCGCATCATCTTGAATGAGAGCCAGCGCCTTTCGACGATGGTCGAGGAGCTTTTGGAGTTCTCGAAGATGGAGGACGGGCGCTTTGCACTGCAGATCGAGCCGGTGGATCTCGCCGCCGCGCTCGAGGACGCGATCTTCACCTACCGCGAGCTCTTCCGGCAGGAGAATATCCTTTTGGAATACGAGCCGATCGACGAGCTCCTGCCTGAGATCGACGGCGACCCCGAGCGGCTCAGGCAGGTCTTCTGCAACGTGTTCGACAACGCGGCCAAGCACGGCGGCGCCGGCGGACGCATCTTTGTGGAGCTGCTGCACGAGGCGCCCTGGCAGATCGTGAAGGTGCGCGACTACGGCCCCGGCATCCCGGAGGCGGATCTCCCCTTCGTGAAGCAGAAGTTCTACAAGGGCTCCTCGAAGGCGCGCGGCAGCGGCATCGGCCTTGCCGTGTGCGACGAGATCATCACGCTCCACGGCGGGAGCTTTGATATCGGCAACGCGGACGGCGGCGGCGCGGTCGTCACGATCCGCCTGCCCGAAAAAAACGCATAAAAAGCGATAAAAATGAAGGAACGAATGTTTAATTTTTCGCGCTTTCTGTGTTATACTATCATCATCTTGAGCCCGCTGGCGCCTTAAGAGCATCCTGAGGTGCTGCGCGGAAGAAAGGAACCATATGGCAGACAACAAGTCCTGCGCCTTCCGCACGAGCATCGGCGGACAGGCGCTGATCGAGGGCATTTTAATGCGGGGCCCGAAAAAGCAGGCGATCGTCGTGCGCAAGCAGGACGGGACGCTCGCCGAAAAGACCGAGGAGCTGCACCTCATCAAGGAGCGCTATCCGATCCTCGGCGTGCCCCTGATCCGTGGCACCGTGAATTTCCTCGACTCCATGGTCCGCGGCGTCAAGGCACTCATGTACAGCGCGGAGTTCTATCCGGACGACCCGGACGCCCAGCCCTCGAAATTCGATGAGTGGCTCGAAAAGCACATCCCGAGCAAACAGCTCGAAAGCGTGATCACGTTTTTGGCCGTGCTTGTGGGCGTGGGCATGAGCATCTTTTTGTTCATGATCCTGCCGACGCTCGTGACCGGCGGCATCCTGCATTTTGTGCCGGGCTTCCCGCTCTGGGGCCGCAACGTGGTCGAGGGCCTTTTGAAGATCGCGGTCTTCATGGCCTACCTGATCTTTGCCTCCCGGCAGAAGGATATCTACCGCGTTTTCCAGTACCACGGCGCCGAGCACAAGACGATCTTTTGCTACGAGGCGGGGCTCCCGCTGACTGTTGAAAACGTGCGCATCCAGCCGCGGCACCATCCGCGCTGCGGCACGAGCTTCCTCTTCGTGGTCATCGCCGTGTCGATCCTTGTCTCGAGCATCTTCTTCGGCATTTGGCCGATCACGAACCCCTGGCTCCGCGCGCTCGTGCATCTTATTTTACTTCCGCTCGTCGTCGGCATCACCTATGAGTTCAACCGCTGGGTCGGCCGGACCGACAACGCCCTCACGCGTGTTTTGACCGCGCCGGGGCTGTGGATGCAGAATTTCACGACCAACGAGCCCGATGACAGCATGATCGAGGTCGCGATCCGCTCGATCGAGTTCGTGCTGCCCGAAAAACAGGGAGAGGACGCGTGGTAAGCCATGGCGATCACCTACAATGACCTGAATCTCGAGCTCAGGCGGGCGTTTTTGAAGGCCGGCATCCCCGGCGCGACGCTCGAAGCCCGCGAGCTTTGCTGCTTCGGCTCCGGCAAATCGCGCGAGGAGTTCCAGCGCGACGGACGCATGTACATGGCCGACGAGACCGAACAGGCGATCCGCGCGCTCGCCGCACGGCATCTTGCGGGGGAGCCGGTCGCCTACCTGATCGGCGAGTGGGACTTCTACGGCCTCACCTTCGACGTCACGCCCGATGTGCTGATCCCCCGGCAGGATACCGAGGTGCTCGTGGAGCAGGCGCTCAAAAGACTTGAGGGCAGCGAAAAGCCGCATGTGCTCGACCTGTGCACCGGGAGCGGCTGCATCGGCATCGCGCTCGCAGCGCATCTTCCGGAGGCAAAGCTCGTACTGGCCGATTTTTCCGAGGCGGCGCTGCGCGTATGCCGGCAGAACATCCGGCGCCACGATCTGCGCGAGCGCTGCACGGCCGTCTCCTGCGACGCGCGGATCGCCCCAGGCCGCACCTACGGTGAGTTCGACTGCATCGTCTGCAACCCGCCGTATATCCCCAAGGGCGACATCGCCTCACTGGACGCGTCTGTCAGGGACTATGAGCCGCGGCTCGCGCTCGACGGCGGACCCGACGGGTTCGAGTTCTATCACAGCGTCACCGGCGGCTGGACCGCTGCCTTGAAGACCGGCGGCTGCCTCCTCTTTGAGGTCGGTATCGGGCAGGCGGACAGCGTCGCGCGGCTCATGCTCCATGCGGGCTACGGCGACATTGAGATCACACCCGACACGGCCGGCATCCCCCGCGTGGTGGCCGGTGTCAAGCGGGATTCTGTATACGATTCGTAATTTCATAAAAAGATAATACATTTTTTGACAGCAGGAGGACAGACTATGGCGAAGGATAAGGCACCGCTGCCGACGCCGGCACCGGCAGACGACAAGAAGAAGGCCATCGCGACGGCCATCTCGAACATCGAAAAGCTCTACGGCAAGGGCTCAGTCATGCGCCTTGGCGACCGCAGCGCGGAGCCGGTCGACGTGATCCCCACCGGCTCGCTCGCACTCGATGTCGCGCTCGGCATCGGGGGCCTGCCCCGCGGGCGCATCGTCGAGATCTACGGGCCTGAGTCCTCGGGCAAGACGACGCTGGCGCTCCATGTGATCGCCGAGGCGCAGAAGAAGGGCGGCGAGGTCGCCTTCATCGACGCCGAGCACGCGCTCGACCCGAACTACGCCTATGCGCTCGGCGTCAAGGTCGACGATCTTCTGATCTCCCAGCCGGATACCGGCGAGCAGGGCCTTGAGATCACCGAGGCGCTCGTGCGCTCCGGCGCGGTCGACGTGGTCGTCGTGGACTCTGTCGCCGCGCTCGTGCCCCGCACCGAGATCGAAGGCGAGATGGGCGACAGCTTCGTCGGCCTGCACGCCCGCCTCATGAGCCAGGCACTGCGAAAGCTCACCGGCGCGATCAACAAGACGAACACGATCGTCATCTTTATCAACCAGCTGCGCGAGAAGGTCGGCGTCGTCTACGGCAACCCCGAGGTCACGACCGGCGGCCGCGCGCTGAAGTTCTACGCGACCGTGCGCATCGAGGTGCGCCGCGGTGAGCCGATCAAGAACGGCAGCGAGCTCATCGGCAACCGGACGAAGGCGAAGGTCGTGAAGAACAAGATGGCGCCGCCGTTCCGCGAGGCGGAGTTCGACATCATGTACGGCGAGGGCATCTCCCGCACCGGCGAGATGATCGATCTGGGCGTCAAGCTGGATCTTGTGCAGAAATCCGGCTCGTGGTTCTCGATGGGCGAGGTGCGCATCGGCCAGGGCCGCGACGCTGCGAAGCGCTATCTCGCCGAGAACCCCGAGGTCATGGAAAAGCTCGAGGCCGATATCCGCGCGAATTTCGACAAGCTCCTGACCGGTCAGGCCCGCGCCGCGGCCAGAGCGGCCGGCCGCGCGGTCGATGTGACGGCCGACGACTTCAACGATGAGGATTGAGCGGCTCGAGGCGTCGAAGCATAAGCGGGGGCGGGTGCTCCTCTATCTTGAGGACGGCTCGCTCCTGCGGCTTTCCGAGCGGGAGCTGCTGAAGTTTCGCTTAAAGCCCGGCATGGAGCTCGGCGAAGAGGCGCTTGCTGCGCTCAAAGAGGCCGCGGGCATCTCGAGTGCGCGGGAAAAGGCGGCCGAGCTGATCGCGCGGCAGCCGATGTCGCAGTCGGGCCTGAAGCGCAGGCTCAAAGAAAAGGGCGCCTCCGACGCCGAGGCCGAGGACGCGGCGGCCTGGCTCACGGAGCTCGGCGCGCTCGACGACGAGAGCTATGCCCGCATGCTCGTGCGGCATTACTCCGCCGCGGGCTATGGCAAGGCGCGTCTTAGGCAGAAGCTCTATGAAAAGGGCGTTGCGCGCGAGGTCTGGGACGCCGCGCTCGAAGAGGCGGAGGCGCCGGATGAAAAGATCGACGCCTTTATCCAAAAGAAGCTCCGGGGCGCGGCGCCGGAGCCGGCCGAAAAGCGCCGCCTCAGCGCCGCGCTGCAGCGCCGCGGCTTCGGCTGGGACGAGATCCGCGCCGCCTGGGCACGCTATGGCTCCGGGACGGCGGAGGAGGAAGAGGGAGGATATTTGTGACAACTGTTCCTGTGCGCGTGGCCTTCGTTTCGCTCGGCTGCGCGAAGAACCAGGTGAACTGCGAGCAGATGATGGCGCGCTGCGCCGCCGCGGGCATGGAGGTCGTGACCGAGCCCGACGGTGCGGACGTGGCGGTCGTCAACACCTGCGGCTTTCTCGCCTCCGCCTGCGAAGAGGCGATCGAGCACATTCTGGAGCTCGGGCAGCTCAAAAGCGAGGGGCGTTTGAAGCGTCTGCTCGTCTCCGGCTGCATGGCCCAGCGCTACAAGCAGCAGATCCTCGATGAGATGCCCGAGGTCGACGGCATCCTCGGCACCGGCAGCTACGGCGAGATCGCCGGCGCGATCGCCGAGGTCATGGCCAAAAACGCCGGGCGGCCGTGCCTGCTCGGCAACATCCACACCGCGCCGCAGGGCGGGGAGCGCATTTTGAGCACGCCGCCCTGGTACGCGTATCTGCGCATCGCCGAGGGCTGCGACAATCACTGCGCGTTCTGCATCATCCCGTCACTGCGCGGCAAATACCGCAGCCGC
>CAMNAE010000072.1 GCA_946530565.1 uncultured Oscillibacter sp. | reverse complement strand
CTCATAGCCGGGCCCCACACGCCAGAAGTCGCGGATGGGGCGGTGCGGCCAGAGGAGGCGGCGGTAGGAATATTCGTCGAGCTCCGCAATGCGTACGCCCTGCGCGTCGGGCTGCGCGTGCTTGGCCACGATGTCCATGGCGACCTTCGCGAGAAACAGGTTCGTCCCGATCCCGGCGGTCGCTGTGATGCCGGTCTTCTTGAGCACCCTGCGCAGCATGCAGGTCGTGAGATCGCGGGCGCTGAGCGTGTTTGAGAGATAGCCGGAGGCGTCGATCAAAACCTCGTCGACCGAGTAGATGTGAAGATCCTCAGGCGCGACGAAGTCCAGGTAGATCTGCGCAATGCTGTCGCTGAGTTCGAGATAGCGCTGCATGCGCGGCGGCGCCACGATGTAGTCGAGCGCAAGCTGCGGCTCGGCGCGGATGCGCCGGGCGTCGTAGACGTGCTCTTGCAGTGCCGTCCCCGCCGCGGCGCGCCGGCGTGCGTTGATCGCCGAAACGCGCGCGATCACCTCATAAAGGCGCGGACGCGCCGGGATGCCGTGGGCCTTGAGCGAGGGGGAGACGGCCAGACAGATCGTCCGGTCGCTGCGCGTCGGGTCGGCGACGACGAGGTTGGTGCTCAGCGGATCGAGCCCGCGGTCTGCACACTCCACGCTTGCATAGAAGCTCTTCAGGTCGATGGCGATATAGCAGCTCATGCCGTTTCCTCCTTTTGGTGAATGTGCCTGCATTATACTACGTTTGTTCGATTGATGCAATATATGTTCGAGTTAAATTTCAAATAAAACCATAAATTAAATATAAAAGCTGCGAATAACACCTTAAAATGAAGTGTTATGCTGCAATATCTTGGGGCAGGGCAGGGGGTTCGGCCACAACATCGCGTGCCGATCAGGCATCCGCGGCGGGGATGTACAGGGAAGCAGAAGAGCGGTCTGACGAAAAAATGCAAGACAAAACACGATCACTTGCAAATTTCGGCGAAGATGACAGGGAAAAAGCGATGTTTAACGCTTGAAAATGAAACTGTGATTCGTTATAATTGCAACATCATTCAATACGTTAAAGCGAGAGGAGCACCCCGCCATGATCTGGAACGACAAACGCGAGAACGAATACTCACGCATCACCCCTAAAATCCTGGCGCTCAAGGAGCAGTGGGAGAAAAAGGACTACATCGACCAGCGCCTCTACGAGGAATACCATGTCAAGCGCGGTCTGCGCGATAAGGACGGCCGCGGCGTTTTGACAGGCCTCACCCGCGTGGCTGAGATCCAGAGCTACGAGGTCGAGACCGATGAGACGGGCGCTGAGCACATCATCCCCGCCGACGGCACGCTCTACTACCGCGGCATCGACACGCGGGAGATCGTGCGCGGCAGCGGCCGCTATGCATTTGAGGAGGCGGCGGATCTGCTGCTCTTCGGCGAGCTGCCCGACCGCGCCCAGCTCGATGATTTCTGTGGGCAGCTTGCCTCCTACCGCACGCTCCCGACGAACTTCTTCCGCGATGTCATTTTGAAGAACCCGCCGCGCGATCTTATGAACACGATCCAGCGCGGTGTGCTGACGCTCTTCTGCTATGACGACAAGCCCAACGACATCAGCCCCGAAAACGTGCTCAGGCAGTGCCTGCAGCTTATGAGCAATATGCCCGTGCTTGCGATCTACGCCTATCAGGCCATGCGCTATTCCAGCGGCGAGAGCCTGTTCATCCACAACCCGCATCCTTCGCTCTCCACGGCAGAGAACTTTTTGCTGATGCTGCGCGAGAACCGCGAGTATACCGACCTCGAGGCCCGCGCGCTCGATGTCGCGCTCGTGCTGCACGCCGACCACGGCGGCGGCAACAACTCCACCTTCACCAACCATGTCGTCACCTCGACCGGCACCGACACCTATTCCGCGATCGCAGCCGCGCTCGGCTCTTTGAAGGGTCCCCGCCATGGCGGCGCGAATATGCAGGTCATGCAGATGATGGACGAGATCAAGGCCGCAATCCCGCAGAACGAGTGGAAGGACGAGGCGGTGCTCGAGCAGTATCTCACCGCACGGCTTGATAAAAAAGTCGGCGACGGCAGCGGGCTTCTCTACGGTCTCGGCCACGCGGTCTACACGCGCAACGACCCCCGCTGCGAGGTCTTCCGCGAGTTCGTGACCCGCCTTGCCGCGGCCAAGCGCCGCGACCGCGAGCTCGAGCTCTATCTGAATGTGGAGCGCATCGGCAAGCGTCTTTTGATGGAGCGGCAGGGGAAGGAGGCTCTCGCGACGAATATCGACTTCTTCTCCGGCTTCGTCTATGAGATGCTCGGTCTTCCGCGTGAGCTCTATACGCCGATCTTCGCGGTCTCCCGTATCGCCGGTTGGGGCGCGCACCGCATGGAGGAGCTCTACCAGGGCGGCAAGCTGATCCGCCCGCGCTATGAGTGCGTCGAGGAGCACCGCGCTTACACCCCAATGGGCTACAGAAACAAATGATTTCAAAATAATGACAAAACATGTGCCCGAAAACCGCGGTTTTCGGGCATTTTGTTGTTGCATTTTCATAATGACTGTGCTACATTAAAGCACAGAAGAAAAACGGGGAGGGCGGAGCCCATGGAACTGAATCACATCGAGCTGCCGCCGCAGCCCAAGATTTCCGAGCTCGTGATGCACGCGATCGAAGAGGGGCTGGATTCCGGAAAGCTGCGGGTGGGGGAGGAACTCCCCTCCGAACGTGATTTCGCGGCGGCTCTGGGCGTCAGCCGTGCGCCGCTTCGCGAGTGCCTCGCGATATTGTCGTTTCTCGGCGTGCTCGAAAACCGGGGCAACCGCAAGATCATCGTGCGCGACGCGTCGTATCTCCGCCGCGCGATGGGCATCGTGCAGTTCTCGAGCGCCTTCGAGGTGCAGGACGACGTGATCGAGTTCCGCCGCGTCAATGAGACGGCGATCGTATCGCTTGCCTGTGACCGCGCCACGCGCGAGGATCTCGACCGCATCCGTGACGCGCTCGACCGTCTGCGCGACGATCTCTATGACGACGAGGCCGATGTTGATTTCCACATGGAGCTCGCGCGTGCGAGCCACAACTCGATGTTCATCGTCATGATGGAGCTTTTCAAGACGATCATCCGCGACGTGCGGCTGCAGTACTCACGGCTCCCCAATTACTATCTGCGTACGTATAACTCTCACCGCCGCATCTACGAGGCGATCTGCGCCCGCGACCGCGCCACGGCGAGCGAGGAGATCGCCCACCATGTCGAGCTCGTGCGCTCTTTCCAGCGTGAGGCTGCGAAGCTCGCGACGGACGAGGCAGTATGATGAGGCCGGTGTCACTGGATGGATAAAAGCGGCAAAACTATTTTTTTCCATCAGGCTCTCTGTTTTTTTCTGTAAAAGCGCACAAAAGCGCCTGCCGTTCTTTTGGCATTCCGCTAAATTTGGCTTGTTAATTCAACTACTATGTGTTTTTTGCTTGACAGTTTGTTAGTGGAAATGCTACAATACCCTAAGTTGGTCAGACCAAATACCGAACAAATTCGGGTGGTCCGGTCATAGATTGTTTCCAAAGCAAAGCGAGCGACGCTTTTCCCCGGCAGTGCCGGCTGCACGGGGCGGGGCAGAGCGAGCGGCGCCGAGGCGGCAGTCAAAAAGAAAAAAGAAAGGACGAATCGTATGAAGAAACTTCTCTCTCTTGCACTGGTAGCAGTCATGACGGCAGCGCTTCTCGCGGGCTGCGGCGGCTCTTCGAGCTCCGGCAGTTCCTCCGGCAGCTCTGCTCCCGCTGCCAGCTCCGGCTCCAGCAGCTCCAGCTCCAGCTCCGGCTCTTCCTCCTCCAGCGATGTGAAGCCCATTGAGCTCAAGATGGCCAACACCCAGGCCGCGGGCGCCATGTGGTCTGTCGCGACCGAAAAGTTTAAGGAAGAGGTCGAAAAGAACACCAACGGCCGTTACATCATCTCCATTTATTACAGCGATCAGCTCTCCGGCGGCGATCTGCAGAAGGGCTGGGAGCAGGTCATGACCGGTGAGGTCGACCTGGACTTCCGCTCTGTCATGAACGCGACCGGCTTTGAGCCCAAGCTGTTCGTGATGACCATGCCCTGGATCTTCACCAGCTATGACGACGTTGACCGCATCATCTTCAACGACGGCCCGGGCGGCAAGGCCATGGCTGAGCTGCTTGAGGCGAAGGGTGCGCACGTGCTGGCTTTCGGTGAGAACGGCTTCCGTCAGCTCACCAACAATGTCCGCCCGATCCACACCCCTGAGGACATGAAGAACCTCAAGATCCGCATCCCGCCCAACAACATGTACATCTCCCTCTTCCAGAAGCTCGGCGCTGACCCGATCAACATGAGCTTCTCCGAGGTCTACACCGCTCTGCAGCAGGGCACCGCTGATGGCGAGGAGAACCCCTGGGCCACCATCAAGTCCGCGCAGATCCAGGAAGTCCAGAAGTACTGCACCGTTTGGAACTACTCCTATGACGCCACCGCTCTGTCCTGCTCCACCAAGCTTTGGAACAGCCTGAGCGATGAGGACAAGCAGATCTTCACCGAGGCCGCGAAGGTGGCCTGCCAGGCTGAGATCGAGACCTCCCGTGCTTCCGACGCCTCGATCCGCAAGGAGTTCGAGGACGGCGGCATGGAGATCAACGACCTGACCGACGAGGAGATCAAGGCGTTCCAGGAGCTCTGCGCTCCCGTGTACGACGAGTTCCGCGATCAGATCGGCGAGGATCTCTATCGTGCGTTCGGCTATGAAGGCTGATTTTAAGTCTCATCTAACCGCATAAACCATCTGGGCGTGCGGCAGGCAGCAAGCCCTGCCGCACGCCTTCTTCGAACCGTTAAGCGGATTTAACGCTTAGGTTTGACTCCATGTTTGGGAGGGAATTACCTTGAAATCAAGAAACCCCATACTCCTGGCGTATGACTATATAGAGGAGGGGCTGTGCATTTTGTCGCTCGTCATCATGACGGTGATGAACTTCGCCAACATCCTGAGCCGCTATGTGCTCCACAGCTCGATCTCCTTCACCGAAGAGATCACGATCACCGGCTTCGTCTGGTGCTCGATGATCGGCGCGGCCGTCGCCTATAAGCGCGGCGCCCACATGAACATGAGCTTTATTCAGGACCGCTTCAGCAAGAAGAACCAGGTCTGGTTCGTCCTCTTTGCGACGATTTGCTCGGTCGTGTTCCTCGCGATCCTGATCTACTATGGCTTTGACATGGTCAACAAGCAGATCATGCTCAATTCCAAGACTCCGTCTCTGCAGATGCCCACGCCCGTGCAGTCGCTCTCGATCCCGATCGGTGCGATCCTGATGCTGCTCCGTGCGTTGGAATACGGCATCAAGACCTGCATTGAATATCGAAAGGAGGGTGAGGCGAAATGATCGGTCCTGTTTTGTTCGGCGTCTTCTTCATCCTCGTCTTCCTGAACGTCCCCATCGCGGTCTCTCTCGGCCTCTCCACGCTGATCGGCCTTAAGTATCTGAACTTCAGCTTCGGCAACTTCCCGAGCACCGTGTTTACGGCGATCAATAAGTTCGCACTGCTCGCGATCCCGTTCTTCATTTTGGCGGGCTCCATCATGGACTACGCCGGCATCTCCAAGCGCCTCATCCGCTTTGCCGACGTGTGCATCGGCCACCGCAAGAACGGCCTGCTCGCTGTCGTCGTCGTCGTGGCCTGCTTCTTCGCCGCGATCTCCGGCTCCGGCCCTGCGTCCGTGGCGGCGCTCGGCGGCGTGCTGGTCCCCGCGCTCGCGGCTGCCGGCTATGACAAGGGCCTCTCGACCGCTCTGATCTCCGCCTCCGGCGCGATCGGCATCGTCATCCCGCCCTCCATCGCCTACGTCGTGTACGCCTCCATTTCCGACGTCTCCGTCGGCAAGCTCTTCATGGGCGGCATGATCCCCGGCATCATCGTGGGCGTGTGCTACTTCTATGCGGCAGCCTTTGCCTCCCGCAATAACCACAACATCGTCAACCATCCGAAGGCCACCGGCAAGGAGCGCTGGGATGCGTTCAAGGACGCCGTCTGGGGCCTCATGATGCCGGTCATCATCCTCGGCGGTATCTACGGCGGCATCTTCACCCCGACCGAGGCCGCCGGCGTGGCCGTCGTCTACGGCCTGATCGTCGGTATCTTCATCTATCGTGAGATCAAGGTCAAGCAGCTCTGGCAGCTCTTCGTGGACGCCGCGGTCTCCTCGGGCACGGTGCTCTACATCATCGCGTCCGCGGCCGTGTTCGCCTACATCCTCTCCACGAGCCACCTGGCCGAGAACCTC
Source organism: uncultured Oscillibacter sp. (assembly GCA_946530565.1). Lineage (GTDB taxonomy): Bacteria > Bacillota > Clostridia > Oscillospirales > Oscillospiraceae > Oscillibacter. The sequence goes on along the minus strand of CAMNAE010000072.1, from coordinate 1,171 downwards.
TCTCAGGCTATGCTTGACATCTCGAGCAACAAGTATGTCCTGCTGATCCTCATCAACATCATCTTCCTGATCGCGGGCTGCTTCCTCGACGCGAACTCCGCGTTCTACATCCTGATCCCGATCATGCTCCCGGTCGTCCGCGCGGTCGGCGTCGATCTCGTCCACTTCGGCGTGTTCGTCACCGTCAACCTGGCCATCGGTCTGATCACCCCGCCGGTCGGTATCAACCTCTATGTCGGTGCGAAGATCGCGGATCTCCCGGCAGGCGAAGTCATCAGGAAAATCGTGCCCTTCTTGATCGCCGGCATCATCGGTCTTGCGATCATCACCTACATCCCGCCGATCACGCTGTTCCTGCCCAATATGATGGGCTGATACAGCGCTTTCTCTATACAGCGTCTCCTGCTGAGGGAGGCGCTGTAAGAACATTATCATCATTTATTTTCTGCGTGCATGGCTGCACGCGAAAGGATTGAACGATCATGATCAAGAATATCGGTTATCTCGGCCTTGGCGTTATGGGCAACGGCATGACCTCGAATCTCATCAAAAAGTGCCCGCCTGAGGTGACGGTCTGGGGTTATGACCCCGTTCCGGCCTGCCTCGAGCGCTTTGCCTCGCACGGTGGCCATCCCGCTTCTTCTGCGGAAGAGCTCTACGCCGCCTGCGACGCGATCTTCTTCTGCCTGCCCACGAACGACCTCGTCCGCGCGACGATCGAGGGGATCATGGCGCACGCGAAGAAGGGCACCTATATCGTCGATATGGGTGCGTCCTCTCCGTTCATGATCCGTGAAATGCACGAAAAGGCTGCCGCTGCCGGCTTCCCGCTGGTCGACGCTCCCGTGAGCGGCGGACAGACGGGCGCTGAGGGCGGCACGCTCACGATCATGTGCGGCGGCAACGAGGCCGACTTCGAGGCCGTCAGACCCTTCCTCGAGATGATGGGCTCCCCGGTCACCTATATCGGCGGCCCCGGCGCCGGCGATATCTGCAAGATCTGCAACAACATGATGGTCGGTGTGCATCTGTGCATTCTCGGTGAGGCGGCTGCCTTTGCCACGAAGGCCGGGCTCGACCTCGATAAGCTGTTCGCGGCGATCCGCTCCGGCAGCGCGCCAAGCTGGGGCATGGATAAGAAGTTGCAGAAGCTTCTTCGCCGTGACCTGTC
>CAMNAE010000071.1 GCA_946530565.1 uncultured Oscillibacter sp. | reverse complement strand
AGGCGCACTACGACGAGAAGACCAACCCGACCTGCGTGTACATCGAGCCCGAGGCCGCCTCTGTGGGCCTCACCGAGGAGCAGTGCAAGGCGAAGGGCCTCAAGTACAAGGTCGGCAAGTTCCCGATGAGCGCGAACGGCAAGGCGCTGATTCTGAACGGCGGCGAGGGCCTTGTGAAGATCATTGCCGGCGCGGAGTACGGCGAGATCCTGGGCATGCACATCATCGGGCCGCGCGCGACCGACCTCATCTGCGAGGGCGCGCTCGCAATCGGCGAGGAGATGACGCTCGACGAGATCATCGCGACGATCCACTCTCACCCCACCGTCACTGAGACCATGCGCGAGGCCGCCCTGCACGCTGAAAAGCGCGCGATCCACACGGTCAACCGCTGATCCTCTCTTCATTTCACTGTGTGTTCCCCGCGGGAGCTCCGGCTCCCGCGGGGATCGAAAGGATGCATCCATGGCAAATATGCTGACCTGGCGGCCCCCGACTCCGAAGCTGGAGGGCGAGGCGCTGCGGATCCTGGGGCGGCACGTCTCGGAAGAGAAGTTCCGTTTCCTGCTCGTCGTCTCCATCCTCGTGTGTCTTGCGCCGATGTTTCTCGGGCTGCGGCTCTGGAACGACATCCCCGACATGATCATCACCGGCATCATCAACATCACGACCGGAGAAGACGACTCCATGCCACGCTGGGGCGCGGTCTTCCTGCTCCCGGGCATGATCTTGCTGATGGACATCATCCTGCATGTGCAGTTCTGGCTCTTCCAGAAGAAGCAGGAACTGCCGCCGGCACAGATCCGTCTGGCCGGCAGATGGGGCGCGCCGCTCGTGACGCTGCTGCTGTGCGGCACGGTCACGCTGCGCTCCTCCGGTCACCGCGACCTCGTGCAGAGCGTGCTGCTCGTTTTCGTCGCGGGGCTGGCACTGGTGATTTTGGGCGGCCACTTTATGGACTGCCCGCGCACGGCACGCTTTGCCCTGCGCTTCGGCGCCGCTGAAAAGCGCGAGGACGCCTGGAAGGCGATCCACCGCTTTGGCGCCTATGCCTTCAGCGCGGCGGGACTGATCGTCATCTACAGCGCGATCGTTCTGCCCGGCGCGTCTCCCCTGGCGTTTTTGGCGCTCGTGCCGATCGCGGCGCTGCTCGTCTACGCGCTGCGTTACAACTGAATGTGCCAAAAGAAGGGCCGCGTTCCCGATCGGGAGCGGCCGACGGCGCTTGAGAGGCTTCGGGCCTCCTGGATACCCTGAAAACGATGTCAACACGGCACGGCCGTGTGGCTGTACGGGGGGCCATAAGTGTATTTCCCCCACTTCTGACCCCCTGTACTTTTTTTATAGACTGCCGCAAAAGGCATGCTGCTTTCCGCGCGGGAAGCGCTCATCAAAACAGCGGCGACGGAAAGGATCCTCCATGCCAAATCAGACTTTTTATCTTGAAACTCATTCGCAGGATTGCTATTATAATCTTGCGTTCGAGGAATACGTGCTCCGCAACCGCACTTCGGGCGACTATCTGCTGCTCTGGCAGAACGACAATACGATCGTGATCGGCCAGAACCAGAACGCCGAGGCCGAGATCAACCGCGGCTTTGTCGAATCCCACGGCATCCATGTCGTGCGGCGCTCCACCGGCGGCGGGGCCGTCTACCATGACCTCGGGAACCTCAACTACAGCTTCATCACCGACGTCGGCAACGCCGAGACGCTCACGATCGAGCGCTTTACGCGGCCGGTCGTCGAGGCGCTCAAGTCCATGGGCGCGAACGCCTCCGCCTCCGGCCGGAACGACATACTGGTCGACGGCAAAAAGGTATCGGGCACCGCTCAGCGGATGGTGAAGGACCGGATCCTCCACCATGGGACGCTGCTCTTCGACTCCGACCCCTCGATGGTCGCGGGCGCGCTGAACGTCGACCCCGAAAAATTCAAGTCGAAGAGCGCCAAGAGCGTGAGAAGCCGCATCGGCAACATCCGCCCGGCGCTCCCGGCCGACTGTGACCTCCCGGCCTTCTGGGCAAGGCTCCGTGAGGCGCTTGCCGGCGAGGGGCTCGTGCAGACCGACCTTTCAGACGAGGAGAAGGCCGCGGTACAAAAGCTGCGTGACGAGAAATACGCGACCTGGGAGTGGAATTTCGGCCGCTCCCCGGCCTATTCGATGACGAACCGCCGCCGCTTCGAGGCGGGCAGTGTCGAGGTCCGGCTCGACGCCGAGCACGACCGCATCCGCGACATCGTGTTCTACGGCGACTTTCTCGCGATCGACGACCTGACGCCCCTCACGGAGGCGCTCAAAGGCACGCCGCTTCGCCGAGACGACATCGCCGCGGTGCTGGACCGCTTTGACCTGAAGCCGCTCTTCGGCGGCATCACGAGAGACGAGCTGCTCTCGGTGATCTTCACGGCGGGAGATCTGTAACCGAATAACGACCACGAACACCCGTATATCCGCGCCGCGGCGCGGCGCATGATATAAACAGCTTTATCAAATTGCGAGGAGGAAAGCATATGCAGTATTCAAAGGAATTCCTGCGCAAGCTCTACAAAGACCTGCTGGATGCCCGGCTCTTTGAGCAGAAGATGGTCGACATCTACGCGCTCGGCAAGATCCCCGGCCACATCCACAGCGGCGTGGGCGACGAGGCCTGCTTCGTCGGCACGCTGGCCACCCGCAAAGAGGGCGACTACATCAAGCCCACCCACCGCCTGACCGGCGCGGCGCGCCTGGCCGGCATGGAGTGGAACGACATCCTGGCGGAGCTTCTGGGCAAGGTCGGCGGCAACGCGCTCGGTATGGGCGGCGTGCTGCACATCGTCGATCTCGACAAGGGCCTGCTCGGCTTCTCGGGCACGCTGGCCTGCGACGCCGGCATCGCCAACGGCGCGGCGCTCAAGATCCAGAACACCGAGCCCCCGGTCGACAACATCGTCTATCTCTTCTTCGGCGACGGCACTTCCTCCCGCGGACCCATCCACGAGGCCATGAACATGGCGGCTGTCTGGAAGCTGCCCGTGCTCTTCATCTGCGACAACAACCAGTTCGCGATCTCCACCCCCGCCTCCTACGGCGTCTCCGTGCCGAACGTCTCCGTCCGCGCGGCCGCCTACGGCATGCCGGGTGTGACCGCCGACGGCAGCGACGTGCTCGACGTGTACGAGAAGGCCCGCAGCCTCGTCGAGGGCATCCGTGCCGGCAACGGCCCCGCGCTCCTCGAGTGCAAGAACTACCGCTGGAGAGGCCATTTCGAGGGCGACCAGTGCAAGTACCGTGACGCAAGCGTCACCGAGGAGTGGATGAAGAAGGACTCCGTGGCGAAGCTCGAGAAGATCCTGATCGACAACGACGTGATGACCCAGGACGAGATCGACGCGCAGCGTCAGAAGGTGGACGGCGAGCTCGAGGCCGCGATCGCGCTGGCCGAGGCCATGCCCGAGCCCACCGTTGAGGATCTCTACCGCAACCTGTACGTCTGATCATTTAGGAGGAAGAACGCTATGCATACGACTTATCTGAATGCTGTCGGCGACGCCCTCCGTGAGGAGATGCGCCGCGATCCCAATACCGTCATGTTCGGCGAGGACATCGCCGAGTTCGGCAATATCTTCGGCGTGACCCGCGGTATGCTCGAGGAGTTCGGCCCCAAGCGCATCCGCAACACCCCGATCGCCGAGACCAGCATCATCGGCACCGCGATCGGCGCCGCCGAGACCGGCCTGCGCCCGATCGCCGAGCTCATGTACGCTGACTTCGCGCTGGTCTGCTTCAGCGAGATCTTCCACCTCGTCGCGAAGTGGCGCTTCATGCACGGCTCCAAGTACCGTCTGCCGCTCGTGATCCGCTGCGCGATGGGCTCCTCCAACGGCGCCGGCAGTGAGCACTCCAACTGCGTCGAGAGCCTCTTCATGCACGCCCCCGGCCTCACGATCATCTCCCCCTCCACCGCCTACGACGCCAAGGGCCTTTTAAAGAGCGCGATCCGCTCCGACAACCCGGTCTTCTTCTGCGAGCACAAGCAGCTCTACCAGACGAAAGAGGACATCCCCGATGAGGAGTACACGCTGCCCATCGGCGTGGCCGACATCAAGCGCGAGGGCAGCGACTGCACGATCGTCGCCGTCGGCCTGATGGTCCGCCGTGCGCTCGAGGCCGCCGACATCCTCGCCAAGGAGGGCATCCACGCCGAGGTCTTCGACCCGCGCACGCTCGTGCCCTTCGACAAGGAGACGCTCTTCAACTCCGTGCGCAAGACGCATCACTGCGTCATCGTCGAGGAGAGCAACAAGACCAACGGCATCGGCGCCGAGATCTCCGCGATCCTGATGGAGGAGCTCTATGACGAGCTCGACGGCCCCGTCGCCCGTGTCGCCGCGCCGGATGTGCCGATCCCCTACAACATCGCACTTGAGCATTACTGCGTGCCCGACGCCGCGAGGATCGCGGAGGCCGTGCGCGCCCAGCTCGCCCACGACTGATCGGAAAGGAGGCTGCCGGCAGTGAAATGACCGCTGCCGACGAACAGGATATGAGCGTTACACTGGTTATGCCCAAGGCCGGCCTCACGATGGTCGAGGGCACGATCGCCAGCTGGCTGGTGAAAGAGGGCACGGCCGTAAAGAAGGGCCAGCCCGTCATGGAATACGAGAACGAGAAGAACACGATCGAGTGCGAGGCGAGCCACGACGGCATCCTGCACATCACGGCCGCCGAGGGCGAGACGATCCCCGTCGGCGAGCAGATCGCCCTGATCGCCCCCGACAAGGCTGCCTACGACGCGCTTGTGAACAGCGCCGCCGCAGCTCCCGCGGCTCCTGCGGCACCGGCTCCCGCCGCCGCACCCGCTGAGGCCGCGGCAGCGGCCGCCGCGCCCGCTCCCGCCGCTGCCCCCGCCTATCAGGCGACGGGCCGCGTCAAGGCGACCGGCCTTGCCAAAAAGCTCGCGAAGAAGAACAACGTACCCCTCGACCAGGTGAAGCCGACCGGCCCGAACGGCCGCGTGCTCGCCGCCGACGTCGAGGCCTGGCTCAGAGCGCCGAAGGCCGCGCCCGCCGCTGCGCCCGCTGAGGTCTCCGCCGCGCCCGCCGCGACTGCAGAGGACGTGATCACGGTGATCCCGCAGACCGGCATCCGCCGCGCGATCGCAAACAACATGCACGCGAGCCTGACGAACATGGCCCAGTGCACGAACGGCATCGAGCTCGACGTGACCGAGCTTCTGGCCTACCGCCAGAGACTCGTCGCCCAGCAGGACTACCTGGGCTGCAAGATCAGCATCAACGACCTGCTCTCCCTCGCGATCATCAAGATGCTCAAGAAGCACCCGACCGCGAATGCCACCTTCGACGGCAAGGAGCTCAAGGTCCACTCCCGCGTCCACCTGAGCGTGGCCGTGGCCGCCGAGGAGGGGCTCATGGTCCCCGTTGTGAAGAACGCCGATCTCTATGATCTGGTGGGCCTGCACAACGCGATCGGCGATCTTTCCAAGCGCGCCCGCGAGGGCAAGCTCAAGGCCGGCGAGCAGGGCGGCGGCACGTTCACGATCTCGAATGTCGGCATGATGCCGATCGACTGGTCGACGCCGATCATCAATCCGCCGCAGGTCGCGATCCTCGGCTTCGGCCGCCCGGTCAAGAAGATGGCCGTTGTCAACGACGAGCCCGCGATCCGCTCCATGATGACCATGTACCTGACCTTCGACCACCGCGTGTTCGACGGTCTGGAGACAGGCCGCATCATGGGCGACATGAAGACCCTGATCGAGAACCCCGAGCTGATCACCCTGTAAGGGAGAACCGGGTCAAAAAAACGCATCCGTTCCGCGGCGATGCCCTTGCCCGAGGCGTCGCCGCGGACGCGTATTTGCCGACAAGCTGATGGAAAGAGGAGTCAACTATGGAACCACGCTACGAGGAACTGACGGCTTTGCCGCTGATGAGCTACCTGCCGCGCGAGGCGATGGACGTGATGCCGAACTGCTTTGAGCTGCGCTTCGAGAACATCAACGCCGGGAGCACGCGCTCGAGCAAGGGGCGTCTTGGCTATCTCGTCTCCGGCCGCGGGAGCATCCGGGGCCGGGAGCTGAGGCCGGACGACGTCTTCGGCGCCGGCGAGAACCCGATGACGGGCAAGCTGCGCCTTGTCGACGAGATCTTTTCGGCCGCGTCGGACAGCCGCATGCTCTGGCTCGAGGGCGAGATCCTTTCGAACGTCTGCTACCGGGCCTGCTGGTTCCACGGCCGGCTCGTGCAGGAGCTGACGCGGCGGATCCGGGAGGCGAAGTGATGCGCATCCAGAACAATGCGCCGGTGACGCTCGGCTTCTTTTTCCTCTCGCTTGCGGCGCTGCTTCTGGGCATCGTGACCGGCGGCACGACGACCACACTGCTCTTTTCGGTCTACCGTTCGCCCTTTTCGGACCCGCTCACCTTTGTGCGCCTGATCGGCCACGTGCTCGGGCACGCCTCCTGGCAGCACTTTATGAGCAACATGCTGCTCTTTCTCGTGACCGCACCGCCGATGGAGGAGAAATACGGCGGGAAGAAGCTCGCCTTCGCGATCTTGCTCACCGCGCTCGTGACCGGGCTCGTGCACTATTTCTTCTTCCCGGCAAGCGCTCTGCTCGGCGCGAGCGGCGTCGTGTTCATGCTGATCATGCTCTCGTCAGTCTCGGGCGTCCGCGGCCGCGGCATCCCGATGACGATGATCCTGGTCGCAGTTTTGTATCTCGGGCAGGAGATCTGCTCGCTGCTCTTCGTGCACGACCAGGTCTCGAACCTCACGCACATCTTAGGCGGCCTCATCGGAATGCTTCTCGGATTCATATTGTGAGGAAGCGGGCTTGGTCCTGCTCCCTATTCCCTGATCCCTGCATTACAAATAAACCATTGACATTTTTCATCGCCCCTGTATAATTATTCATAACGTCTTCGGCTTTTGTCGACGGCGCGTGGAATGACTTTGCCGCGAGATGTGTGTTGCGGCATGAAAGGGAGAATCACCCATGAAGCACAGAACCCACCTGCGCCGCCTGCCGCTGGCGCTGGCAGTCATCATGCTGCTGGTCCTGGCGATGGCGGTACCCGCTCTGGCTGATGGCGAGGAAGAGATCGTCAGCAGCTTCTACAACACCCCCATGGCGCTGCTGCCCCCGATCATCGCGATCGCGCTGGCCCTCATCACGAAGGAGGTCTACAGCTCCCTCTTCGTGGGCATTCTGGTCGGCGGTCTGCTCTACTCGAATTTCTCCTTCGAGGGAACGCTGCTGCATGTCTTTGAAGACGGCATCGTCGGATCCCTGTCCGACAGCTACAACGTGGGCATCCTCGTGTTCCTCGTGCTGCTCGGCGCGCTCGTCGCGCTCATGAACAAGTCCGGCGGCTCCGCAGCCTTCGGGCGCTGGGCCAAGGACCACATCCACACCCGTGTGGGCGCGCAGCTCGCGACGATCCTGCTCGGCTGCCTGATCTTCATCGACGACTATTTC
>CAMNAE010000070.1 GCA_946530565.1 uncultured Oscillibacter sp. | reverse complement strand
CGAGCTCGCTTCCGGCGCGGTCGAGCTTCCGTATACCGGCAGCGAGAACGTGCAGGAGCTCAGGATCATGACCGTCGGCGAAGACGGAGTGCCGCAGATCGCGGTCCTGATCATCGACTGAGCGCAGGTGCTCTTGCTTTAAGAAGATCCATCACGCACAGGGAGGTTTCAGCCTTATGGAGCAGCGCTGGCTTTTAAAAACACACTTCCTCAGGCCCGACGAGTACATCTGTCCGCTCTGCGGAACGAAAAGCGCGCGTGAGAAAAAGGCCTGCCCGAAGTGCCGCGCGCCCTTGAAGCGGGCCAAGGCCGATGTCGGCTGGGTAGATGAGGCCGAGGGTCTTGCGGCGATGCTGGAAGATGACTGATGGATATAACAATAAATGCCGGAGTGCCCGCAGGCTCTCCGGCATTTATGTTGCATTGATTTTGCGCTTCAGCTGTCAATCACGAGCGAGAGCGCAGCGTTGATCGTGCCCTCATCCCGGCCTTCGAGCGAAGAACAGGCGTTGACGAGTGCCTCGTTTTCCGTATCCAGCGTGATCGGCGCCATCAGGTATGCGTTCGCTTCGGACATGTCATCGGCGATCGCACACACACCGGCGACGAAGTAGCCGAGCTGCTCTTCCGGGAGGTTCGGATAGGCCTGGCTATAAAGATCCAATGCGCTGTTCCAGGCGTCGGGATTCGAGCGCTCCTGCGCAAGGCCCGTGCGCATCACATGCGTGAAGCGCGTGACATCGCCCATCGGCAGATAATAATAGGCAGCGGCGTAGTAGCTGTCGTCGAAGTTCGCGCGGCGGGCAAGCTCCTGGGCAAGGTTGAAGGAGCGGTCGTTTGCGCCCTCGGTCTGCAGAAGGTTCGCCATGAGCATGGTCTTGTAGAGACTGTCGTCGTAAACGTCGAGCCGGTCGCAAAGGCTCATCGCCGAGATGACCTCCTCTGAGGACTCGGGCTCAAGCGACGCATAGTGCTGTGCTGCGATCACATTCCCGGCGATCAGCAGGGCAAAGAAGAGGCAGACCGCCCTGGAGACGATGAATTCGATGGAGACGAGCTTATTTGAGCTTTTTCGCGCGGGCTCGAGCTCCCGCAGGAGCATCGAAAGCGCCGCAAAGAGCGTAAAGAGCAGCGTCGGGTAAACGCAGGTCGACCACACGACCTCAACGCAGCTGTGCAGCGCGACCAGGGCGAAAATGCCCCAGAGCGCGGCGGGGAGACTTTTGTCGCTTATGAGCTTCCGGATCCTGAAAAGCGTCATGGCCAGCGCGATCCACAAAAGCGCAAAGGCCGCAAGACCGATCACGCCAGCCTCCGCCATGATCTGGATCGGTTGGTTGTGGATGTACTTGGATTCATAGTAGAAGCGCTGCACGCTCGTGAGCTGACCCTCGACACCGCCGAGTCCCCAGCCGATGAGCGGACTTGCCGCAAAGAGCTTCAGGCCGTCTTCAAAGAAGACGAGGCGCTGGATGAAGTTCTGGTTTGCCCAGAGCGCCTGCAGGCGGTTCGCAGCGAAGGTGGGGAGGAGGCGGTAGCCAAGCGGCACGGAAACGCCGTTTGAGAGTGTGACTTTGTCAAGCGTGCAATCACCTGTAAAGGAAAACCACACGACAGAGGAATCGTCCGGGACCGTGAAGGCCGCGCTATCCAGTGTGCCCTCGTAGAGCAGCGTGTCCGTGTGCATCATGAGCTCCGCCTGGTTTTGCGACGTGATGCGTACCTCCGGCGAGACGGCGGGCGAGATCTCGCTCACGGTATATGCGCCGCCCGGGAGCTTTAAGGCGCGCTCGAGCGTCGGGCCCTGCGCGTCCAGTACGGCGGGGCCGGTGAGGTGCAGGGCAAGAACGCCGTAAAGCGCGATCAGCACGACCAGCGCAGCAGCGGCAGCGTAGCCGGCCTTTTGTGCTTTTGAAAAGAACGCACCGAGCGCGGGCAGGAGCCGGGCGTCGACGAGGTCGATGATAAGCCCGCTGAGCGGACCGAGAACCACGATCAGCGCGGCAGCGGCGCCTTTGCCCAAAAGCGGGGTCGAGACCGCCGCGCAGAGAAGCGTCACGACGATGCACAATAGCATGCGCAAAAAGAGCGTGAGCTTTTCGCCTTTGGGCTGCAGCACCAGATACACGACGCAGCCGAGCGCGAACGAGGCCATAGCGCCCATCGAAAAGGAGAGGAAGAACGCAAGCGCCTCGGTCCCCAGTGCGAGGGCGAAGAGCACGCGCTTCTTTTTTGCTTCGGCGCAAGACCACTGCCACAGGCATAATAGCAGCCCCGGCCCCAGAATTCCGCCGGTCACATTCGCGTTTGAGAAGACGCCCGTGATGCGGATGCCGGTCTCGTAGCCGGTGGTCGCGGCGTCGAAGCCCATCGCAAGAACATACTGCTTGAGCGCCTCATAAACGCGGGAAAGAAGTCTCAGCCCGCCGGCGTCCAGCGTAAGGAGGGCGAATACGGCGAGCACAGCTGTGAGCACTGCCAGGAGCCCGCGCCAGGAGAGCTTTTTGGGCCAGCGGAGCAGCAGAAGACCGAAGAGCGAGAGCGCCGTGAGCATTTTGGCGCTCTCGAGCACCGCGTAGCCGCCGAAGTGGCACCAGAGCCCCGAGATGAGCGCGACGGAGCCGTAGAGCAGCACCGCGCCTGTAAGCGCTGTGCTGCGCTCTGCAAGGTTTGCAAGCACGCCGCGCCCGATGCCGAGCACAAAGGCGATGAGCGCCATTAAGGCCGCGAAGATGCGTCCGCCCGCGGAGGCGGCACAGAAGATGAGCAGCGGCAAAAGGATCACAAAGAAGCGCTCCGGAAGGAGGCTCTTTGCGGCAATAGCAGGTTTTTTCATGGTTCTACCTCGATTTCTCAGAGCAGCGACGTATACTGTGCCATGACCTGCGGCAAAACGCGTGCAAGGTCATAGTCGGATGCGCGCTCGTGTGCGTTTTCAGAAAGCCGCGCGCGCAGGGCATGGCTTTCGCAAAGGCGTGTGAGGGCGCGCGCGCAGGCCTCGGGAGAGTCCTGCGTAAAAAGAAGCCCGCTCTCCCCGTCGTCGATCAGATCGCTGTGGCCTTTGACGGCCGAGGCCGCGACAGGAAGACGGCAGTGCATGGCCTCCATGATAAAGAAGGGAAGGCCCTCACTGCGGCTGGTGCTGACGGCCATGTCCGCGGAAGCATAGATCTTCGGCATATCCCTGCGCTGGCCCAAAAAGCGTACGCGCGAGCCGATGCCGAGCTCTACCGCGTAGCGCCGGCACAGGGCGAGCTCGGCGCCGCTGCCGGCGAGGAGCAGATAAAGATCAGATGGAGTCTCGCGCAGAGCGGTCAAAAGAAGCGTGTGGCGTTTGCGGTCGGAAAACTCGGCCGCATAGAGCGCACAGAGCGCGTTTGGCGGGATGCGGAGCGCGTCGCGAAGGGCTGTGCGCGCGCCGGGATCGGCTTCGAGCGCGGAAAACGGCACGCCCATGCCGGGGATCTTTTCGATGCGGCGTGAAAGCCGATAGCGGCGGGCGAGGTCGTCGTCAAAGCGGTTCATCGTGAGCAGCAGGTCAGTCGCGCGCGCGCACTGGCGCTCGGCCGAGAGCAGCAGCTCGCGTTTGGCAAACGGGGTCTCCTGATCGAAGAGATACCCGTGCACAACGTTGATGACCGGGGGGCGCTTCGAGCGGAGCGAGAGCGCGGCCCGGCGCGTAAAGTACGCGGCAAGCGAGGTGTGGACGATCACAAGGTCATAGTGCTCAGACCACATGAGCTTTCGAAGCCTGCCCTGCGCGGCGAAGTTTCCAGGCGCGGTGATGCGCTTTTCAAAGGGGAGGGAAATACACTGCGCCGCGTGGGGGAGAGGCAGCGCCTCGCCTCCCGCCGCAACGTCCACCGTGTCGCCGCGGGCAGCGAAGGCTGCGAGGTAGGGCAGGTGAAACGAGCGGATATGGGCAAAGGTGGAGGCCACCATCAGTATTTTGGCCAAAGGGCAACGTCCTTTCTTTGTGGACTTGTCAGGACTTGTTAATGATTAGTATCCAAACTATTATATTTGACAGAAGCATATATTTCAAGTAAAATAGAACAAAGATTTTGCGTTTGACAGGTGTGCCATGATCAAGGAAAACCAACGCCTTTTCAATCAACTCCATACGCTCTCCGACGGCGTGATCGCGGCCATTGCCATGGTTTTGGCGTATCTGATCCGCTTCCCGCTGCTCGGCGGTCAGGCTTCGTTTCCGGTCTCCGGGTATCTGTGGCTCGCGGTCTTTGCCGGGGGCTTTACGATGCTTTTATGCGCGGCCTTCGGGCTCTATGTCTCACAGCGCACACGGCACCTGCACCGCGAGGCACAGACGCTTCTTGCGGTCGTCTTTACCGAGGTTCTGCTGCTCTTCGCGGCCTTCTTCGTCTTCCGTCTCGAGCAGATGTCCCGCTGGATGCTTGTGCTGCAGGGCGTGCTCTTATACATCGGGCTTCTTTTAAAGCGCATTGTGCTCCGGCTCACGCTGCGCTCCTACCGCGCGCGCGGCTTCAACTTGAAGCATATCCTCCTGATCGGCGACGGAGCGCTCACCCTGGAATACCTCACGCGTGTAAAAGAGAATCCCTCGCTCGGGCTTCATGTCTTTGGCTGTGTGACAGAAGGGGCGCCGCCGGAGGGCATCAAGCGGCTCGGCGGCTATTCCGACCTGGAGGAGATCTTAAATGAGCACAAGCCCGATGAAGCCGTGCTCTGCATCACGCCGGGGAACTTCGCAGATACAGACGCGGTGATCGCGGTATGTGAGAAATGCGGCATCAAGCTCTCGCTCCTGCCGTATTACGCGCACTATCTCTCCTCAGCACCGCAGATCGACGATGTGGGCGGCCTGCCGCTGATTGGCCTTCGGCGCATCCCGCTCGACAACCTCGGCAACGCTTTTTTAAAGCGCAGCGTGGATATCATCGGTTCCTTTGCGCTGCTGATCCTCACCTCACCGCTGCTGCTGGTCACGGCGATCGGCGTTAAAATCAGCTCGCCCGGCCCGATCCTCTTTGCGCAGGAGCGTGTCGGGCGCGACCAGAAGCCCTTTCGCATGTACAAGTTCCGCTCCATGCGGATCAACGACCGCTCAGAGAGCGGCTGGAGCAGCAGGACCGACTCCCGGCGCACACCCTTTGGATCCTTTATCCGCAAATTCTCGATCGACGAGCTGCCGCAGTTCGTCAATGTGCTTCTGGGTGATATGAGCCTCGTCGGGCCGCGGCCGGAGGTGCCGTATTTTGTCGAGCGTTTCCGCGAGGAGATCCCGCGCTATATGGTCAAGCACCAGGTGCGCCCCGGCATCACCGGCTGGGCGCAGGTGAACGGCTGGCGCGGGGATACGTCGATCCGCCGGCGCATCGAGTGCGATATCTATTATATCGAAAACTGGTCGATCTTCTTCGACCTCAAGATCCTCTTTTTGACGCTCACGAAGTTCATGAATGACGAGGAGCTCAAAAATCAGCAGCCGGAAGCGGATGACACTTGACAAACGAGCACAGCGCCGCTATAATTGTCCGCAAAGCGATGAAGGAGAGGGCCTGAGAGCGGATTCCCTCAGAGAGCCGGGGGTGCTGTGAGCCCGGCGGATGAGACTCTCAAACGGTCTATGGCTCCGGAGCCGGTCATTCGAAGCTTTTTCGTTTTGAAACAGGTTGTAGGGTGTCCCGCGCGGCGCTGCGTCAGTGCGATGGGGGCTGTTTGGCCCTGAAAGTGGTGTTCTTGCTGTTGAGCTTCAAGAGCGCAATTTGAGTGGTACCGCGGAAGCGTGCAGGCTTTCGTCTCAAAGATCTACTGCTTTGAGGCGGGGGCTTTTTCTTTATCCCGCCCATCCAAAAGGAGTGCGTTTTCCATGCCGATCCGTATCCCCAATGAGCTCCCGGCCGCCGCGACGCTGCGGCGGGAGAATATCTTCATTATGCCGGAGACCCGCGCGACGACCCAGGCGATCCGTCCGCTGCAGATCCTGCTGCTGAACCTGATGCCGACCAAGATCGAGACTGAGACCCAGCTCGCGCGCGTTTTGGGAAATACCCCGCTGCAGATCGTCCTGACGCTGATCGCGCCGAGCGGACATGTTTCTCGCAATACCCCGGAATCCCACATGCTCGCCTTTTACAAGAACTTTGACGAGGTCTGCGACCGCGATTTTGACGGGCTCATCATTACCGGTGCGCCGGTGGAGCTGCTGCCTTTTGAAGAGGTCGACTACTGGCCGGAGCTCTGCCGCATCATGGAGTGGAGCAAGACGCATGTGCACTCGACCCTGCACATCTGCTGGGGCGCGCAGGCCGGGCTCTATTATCATTTCGGCATCGAGAAGAGAGTACTCAAAGAAAAGCTCTTCGGTGTCTTCCGGCATACGGTTACCGATCCCGGCTTTATTCTCTTCCGCGGCTTCGACGATACCTTCATGGTGCCGCACTCCCGTCATACGACCGTGGATCCCGAGGATATCCGCCGTGAGCCGCGGCTCAAGATCCTTGCTGAGAGCGAAGAGGCCGGCGTCTATGCCATCAAGACCGACCAGTGCCGCCAGGTCTATGTGATGGGACACTCGGAATACGACCGCGACACCCTGAAGCGCGAGTATCTGCGCGATGTGGCGAACGGAAGCGCGATCCATGTGCCGCAGAACTACTTCCCGAACGACGACCCTTCACGCGACCCGATCGTCTCCTGGCGCTCCTGCGCGCATCTGCTCTACGCCAACTGGCTCAACTACTGCGTCTACCAGACGACTCCCTACGACATCACGAGCATCCGCCGCGGTGTCCGCACGGACGATTGATCAAGCTGTTTAACATGAAAAATGCTTCCCTGCAGGACAAAACCGTCAGGGGAGCATTTTTACTTACATGAATTGACCGATTCTGAACGGTTCAACATCTTTACATGATCGCAGATTTGAACTAAAATTATTACTATAGATAGAGTGAGGTGGGCTTATAGTGAGAAGAGCAGTTCGTGGTATCAATGATCTTGAAACTTTGTTTCCGGACCTTGCTCAAGAGTGGCATCCTGACAATCTTATTCATCCGTGGGATGTAACGAGAGGATCATCGCAGAAAGTACTATGGAAATGCAAGGCTTGTGGATATGAATGGAAGGCAACGGTGGGGCATCGTACACAGGGTAGAGGTTGCCCGAAATGTTCAAAAAAGAGAACGGCATCCAAATTGATCAGGAAAAATTTGGTCGTGGGAAAAACAGATCTTGCTACATGTTTTCCTGAGATAGCTTCGGAGTGGGACCATCAAAAAAACGGAAGCGATTCACCGGAGAACTATACTTCGAATTCGGATCAGAAAGCTTGGTGGAAATGTAGCCTTGGTCATAGTTATCGGATGTCGATCGTTAGAAGAACGAGACAGAAAAACGGCTGTCCGTTTTGTGCCGGGAAACAGGTGTTGGAAGGTTTCAATGATTTAAAAAGCAACTATCCAGATATTGCAAAACAATGGGACTATGATAATAATGATAAGGCTCCTGAAGAATATACGAAAATGTCTGGAAAGAAAGTGTATTGGCTTTGTGATAAAGGACACTCCTATAAAGCTTCAATATGCGATCGGACGCGAGTAGATGG
>CAMNAE010000069.1 GCA_946530565.1 uncultured Oscillibacter sp. | reverse complement strand
TGCACTACCGGGGCGAGCCGATCCTGCCGGACGCCCTGCCGGACGAGGTGCGCATGGCGCACGGCCTTTGCCGCATCGGATACGCCTATGAGCAGATCCACTTTCCAGACTCCGCCGAAACGCTCGACATTGCGCGCCGGCGCCTCGCCTTCGAAGAACTCTTTTTCTTCTCGGCGGGCATTCGCCGCCTGCGCGCCGGGCGGGACGCTATTTCGGTCGCGCCCGCGCGGAGGATCGACCTTGCGCCCTTCTATGCCGCCCTCCCCTTTACGCTGACCGGCGCGCAGCAACGCGCGATCGCCGACGGGGCCTCGGATATGACGAGCGGCCGCGTGATGAACCGGCTCGTGCAGGGCGACGTCGGCTCCGGCAAGACGATGGTCGCAGCGGCGCTCGCGTATTTCATGGCGAAAAACGGCCGGCAGAGCGCGCTCATGGCGCCGACCGAGATCCTCGCGCGGCAGCATTTCGCGACGCTCGAACCGCTTTTGGCACCTCTGGGGCTGCATGTCGGCGTTCTCACCGGCGCGACGAAGGCAAAGGACCGCCGGGAGCTCCTCTTTGCGATGAAGGCCGGTACGATCGACCTTGTGATCGGCACGCACGCGCTTTTGACCGGAGACGTCGAATGGCGCGACCTGGGCCTCGTCATCACCGACGAGCAGCACCGCTTCGGCGTCGCGCAGCGCAGCGCTCTGGCCGAAAAGGGCCTTCGCCCCCACCTTCTCGTCATGTCGGCAACGCCGATCCCGCGCACGCTTGCGCTGATCCTCTACGGCGATCTTGACGTCTCGATCATCGACGAGCTGCCCCCGGGGCGAAAGGCGATCCGGACCTTCGCTGTCGGGAGCGACTACCGCGAGCGGCTCTACGCCTTCATCCGCAAGCTCGTGACCGAGGGCCGGCAGGTCTACATCGTCTGCCCGATGGTCGAGGAGAACGACGAGCTGCCGGACGAAAAAAAAGCCGTGACCAAATATGCCGGCGAACTTCAAAAGAACGTCTTCCCGGACCTTCGCGTCGACTTCGTCCACGGGCGCATGAAGCCGAAGGAAAAGGACACCGTCATGCAGCGCTTCGCCGCCGGCGAAACGGACATCCTCGTCTCGACGACGGTCATCGAGGTCGGCGTCGACGTGCCGAACGCGGCATTGATGCTGATCGAAAACGCCGAGCGCTTCGGTCTCTCACAGCTCCACCAGCTCCGCGGCCGCGTCGGGCGCGGTCAGCACCAGAGCTACTGCGTGCTCGTCTCCGACAACCAAAACGAAGAGACCCGCGCGCGGCTTGCCGTCATGTGCAAGACCGCGAACGGCTTCGCGATCGCCGAGGAGGACCTGAGGCTCCGCGGCCCCGGGGACTTTTTCGGGGAGCGCCAGCACGGTCTGCCGGGCCTCCGCGTCGCGGACATCGGCTTCGACACCCGCCTTGCGCAGGAGGCGCAGAAGGCCGCCGAGGACTATGTGAAAGAGGACCCGGACTTCAAAAACTGCCCGGCCGCGGCCGAGCGGCTGAAAAAGCTCTTCGAAGTCAGCGCGACCACGCTGAACTAAGGGGCAAAACCTCTCAGGCGCTTCGCGCCAGCCTTGCCCACCGTGCGCCGTCCACCGGAAGGCGCGCACCTTTCAGGGGTCGAACAGTCCGGCGGACTGTTCGATTCCCGGCTGCGTGGACCGCAGAACCCCTCAGGCGCTTCGCGCCAGCTCCCCTTTCAGGGGAGCCTAACGAGCAGGCAGCCGCGCAGCCCTGCCCTGTATATATATTATGTAAACCTAATTCCTAATCCCTAATTTCTCTTTGATAAGGGGGCATTTCATCATGAGCACCACGCTTTTTACCGGCGGATCGATCGTCACTGCCGCCGGGGCGCGCCCGGGGGATCTTCTGATCGAGGGCGAAAAGATCAAGGCCGTCGGCAGGAGGTTGAAATCAGATGCCGACCGCGTCGTCGACGTGAAGGGCTGCCTGCTCTTCCCCGGCTTCATCGACGCGCACACGCATTTCGACCTGCCCGTCGCCGGCACGGTCACGGCCGACGATTTTACTTCCGGCTCGCGCGCGGCGCTCCGCGGCGGCACGACGACGGTGATCGACTTCGCCGCGCCGGATAAAGGAGAATCCCTTCACACCGGTCTTGTCCGCTGGCACGAAAAGGCCGACGGGAAGACCTGGTGCGACTACGGCTTCCATATGACGATCGACGACTGGAACGAATCTGTCCGTGCAGAGCTCCCGGCCATGTTCGCCGCGGGCATCTCGTCGTTCAAGATGTATGTGACGTATCCTGCGATGATGCTGCCGGACGGCGACATCTACGAGGCATTGACCGCGCTCAGGCGCCTCGGCGGCATCTGCGGCTTCCACTGCGAAAACGCGGGGGTCATCGACGCGCTGCGCGCAGACGCGCTCGCCGCCGGCAGGACCGGCCCTGAGATGCATTATCGCACCCGGCCGCCGCAGCTCGAGGCCGAGGCCGTCTCGCGCGTTCTTCGCATCGCCGAGACCGCGAAGAGCCCCGTCATCATCGTGCACTTAACGAACCGCGAGGCGCTCTACGAGGTCCAGCACGCGCGCCGTCGCGGCCAGAGCGTGTATGTGGAGACCTGCCCGCACTATCTGCTGCTCGACGAGAACCTTTACGATCAGCCGGACTACTCCGACGCCGCGCGCTTTGTCTGCGCGCCGCCGCTGCGCTCGAAACAGGAGCAGACGGCGCTCTGGCAGGCGCTCCGGCGCGGCGACATCCAGATGATCTCGACCGACCACTGCTCCTTCACGCTCGCGCAGAAGGACATGGGCCGCGGCGACTTCACGAAGATCCCGGGCGGATTGCCGGGCGTTGAGGACCGCGGCGAGCTCATCTACTCCTACGGCGTCGCAAAGCGCCGCATCAGCATCGCCGCGATGTGCCGCCTGCTCTCTGAGAACCCGGCGAAGCTCTACGGACTCTACCCGAAAAAGGGCGCGCTGAAGGTCGGGAGCGACGCGGACATCGTCGTCTACGACCCGAAGGCGAACCACCGCATCACGGCGTCCGACCGCGTCTCGCAGGCGAACTACGACCCCTACGAGGGCTTTGTGACCGAGGGCAGCATCCGCCAGGTATGGCTCAGGGGCGCGCTCGCGGTCGAGCACGGGCACTTCCGCGAGACCGCCCCGCGCGGGCAGTATCTGCCGCGCGGAAAGTGCATGTTGTGAAGAGAGGGATTAGGGAGTAGGGAACAGGGAATAAAAAAGATTCAGAGGCGCTGCCGGATTCGGCAGCGCCTCCTTTTGTCGTGAATCCCTGATCCCTACTCCCTGTTCCCTGTTCATCAAAATCCGAAGTTCGCGCACATGATCGCAAATTCGGCGCTTGCGGCGAAGTCGGCGTAGACCTTCTGCCGCGCGAGGTTCACGGCGTCCGCCGCCGAGCGCTCGCCGGAGGCACGCGCCCAGGCGACCTCGGCCTGCGTGAGCGAGGCGAGGCTTAAATACCAGTTCTCCGCGCCGGCGTCGGGCCGGCGGTCGAGCATCATGTAATAGAGCATGTCGATATACTCTTCATTTGAAAGCCCCTGGCCGAGCGCCTCGTCG
Organism: uncultured Oscillibacter sp.; assembly: GCA_946530565.1. Classification (GTDB taxonomy): domain Bacteria; phylum Bacillota; class Clostridia; order Oscillospirales; family Oscillospiraceae; genus Oscillibacter. The sequence continues at coordinate 4,026 of CAMNAE010000069.1, read as the reverse complement.
GAGAAGATGAAGCCGAAGGCCACGCGCTCCGGCGTGAGGTCCTGCACGAGAAGATGCTCGCACCACTCGTTGAGGCCTTTTTCATCCGGCAGACGCGCCAGCGCGAGGCGATAGCAGCGGTCGACAAAGCGCGTGATGTTGCTGTTGATGTCCCGCGGAGAGAGCGCGATCTTACCCGCGGTCAGGCCGTAGCTCTCGCAGATCGCGCGGAACTCCGGGCTTGCGACGAACTCCGCGACGAGCTTCGTCGTCGAGTAGCCGTCATTTAAGAGCGCGGCCCAGTTCGCGGTCTCGCTCTCGCTCGGCGAGCGGTCGAGCATGGCCCGGTAGCAGACGATCACGGTCTCCTCGTCGTTGAGCTTGCGGGCTCTGAACTCCTCGGAGCGGAAGAGCTCCTTGACGATCTCGCCCGCGGAGGTGCCGGAGCGGAGCGCGGCCGTCCAGTGCGCAAGGCCCTCCGCGTCGGCTTCGCGGTTCAGAACGATCTCGTAGACGCTCTCAACGTACTCCTCCGCCTGGTCGTCGGGCTGCTCCTGCCCGATGATGTGCGTTGTGATCGACGTGGGGCTCAGCTGGGAATAGAGCCGGCTCTCGCTGCGAAGCCACACGTCCGTAACCGAGGTTCCGTAGAAGGTATAGGTCATGCAGTAGACGTTGTAGCCGTAGACCGTGAGCGTTTTTAAGTACTGTGAGCGCGCAAAGCTCGTGCAGTAGAGCACGCGGGTCGCGGCGTAGACCTCATAGGACGTGCGGGGATTGGCCAGCGGGTACTGCCAGAGCGTCGATCTGTCCGCGCTGTACAAAACGCCGTCGGGCGAGATGTAGTTCGCGTTGCCCTCGGCGACGTCAAAGGCCGTGACGCCCGTGGTGTAGCCGAAGGCGTAGATGCCGATCGATTCGACCGAGGCCGGGATGTGCACGACGCCGCTCAGCGGCGCGCCGTAGAAAGCCTTGTTGCCGATGGAGCGCAGCGTCTCCGGGAAGGTGACGGAGGAGACGTAGCGGTCCATAAAGACCTCGTCGGCGATCGCCGTGACTGGCGCGCCGCCGATCGCCGCGGGGATCGTGACCGGGAGCGGCTCATAATAGGAATCCTGAGCGTTCCAGGCGGTGATCGTCGCCTCCCCGTCCGTGATGTCGGCGGTAAAGGCCCCTTCGGTCACGGTCTGGTCCGCGGCAAGCGAAGGCGCGGATAAAAGCGCGGCGATGAGCAGCGCAAGCAGCAGTGCAAGCGATAAACGTGTACGTTTCATGGTGACCCCTCCTCGTATTGTCAAAGGCTCCGCGCGACCATCTGCGGATCGTTGATCGCCCGGTCCGAAAGCCGGCTCAGAAAACCGGTACAGCCCTTCCCTGCCGCTTTCGCCTTTTCCGGCATCTCCGGGGAAAGGCGAAGCTCGGGTGAGATAATCATGCCGGCTTTTCGCAGCCGTTGTCGTTTCTGTACAGAAATCATACAAAACAGTGTTAAAAAAGTCAATCCCTGTACAAGAGAAAAACCCCAGACCGCTCAGGCTGTTGATTCTGAGCAGTATGGGGTTTGTTTTTATATCCTGTTTTAGCCGACGCTTTTGTTTCGATAGGTCACAAAACGGTAGGTGAGACCGTTTTCCTCGTAAGGGCCCTGCTCGGCGATCTTTTCCCAGGTGGGGAGCTTGTCGAGGTTCGGGAAATAGGCGTCGGCCTCGGGCGCGGATGAATCGACCTTCGTGACGACCGCTTTGGCGCACTGGGATAAAAGCGCCGTGTAGATCGTCGCCCCGCCGATCAGCCAGATCCTGTCCGGGTCATCCCCGGCCGCGGCCAGAAGCGCCGCGCCCGGCGAGGGAACAAGATCTGCGCCTTTTGCGTCAAACTCAGAGTCATGGGTGACCACAATGTTGCGCCGCGCCGGCAGCGGCTTTTTGCCCGGAAAGCTCTCGAGCGTCTTGCGGCCCATGATGACCGTGCCGCCGGTCGTCGTCTCGCGGAAGTGGCGCATATCGCCGGGAATGGAAAAGAGCAGATGGCCCTCCTGCCCGATGGCCCAGTTTTGATCCACTGCTACGATCGCGTTCATAGTCCCGGCCTCCTGCTTCAAAGCGCGGACACTTTCATCCGCTGATTTTTTGATGTATCATATCACAGAGGCGCTGAAGAAACTACAGGCGAAATTTACGGATTTGCCGCATTCGCGCGGTTAAGTGATGATCATTCTGCCATAGCTCCGGCGACCTGATGGATCGTTATGAAAATTAAGCCGCAGGTAGTGACTTTTTCGCCGCTTTGTGCTACACTGTTACGCGAAGAAATTTGTTTTGAAGGGAGACTTCATTATGAAACGATTCCTGTCGCTGCTGCTTGCTTTTGCGCTTGCTCTGAGCCTGTGCATGCTGCCGGCGGGTGCGGCCTACAGCGATGCCAAGGACATCCAATACCAGGAGGCCATCGACGTGGTCTCGGCACTGAACCTGGTCAACGGCTACACTGACGGCTCGTTCAAGCCCAAGACCCAGCTCAACCGCGGTCAGGCGGCAAAGCTCATCACCAACCTTCTGCTCACGCCCGAAGTGGCCGCCACGATTTCGCCCGCCTCGGCGCCCTTCCCCGATGTGCCGAAGGATCATGTTTTCGCGTCCTATATCAGCTACTGCGCCTCCAAAGGCATCATCAACGGCTATGAGGACGGGCTCTTCCGCCCCGGCTCCCCGCTCTCTGCCGCGGCCTTCATGAAGATGCTGCTCGGCGCGCTCGGCTACAGCACCGTGATCGAGGGCTACACCGGCGCGAACTGGAGCGTCAACGTCTTCAAGACCGCGATGGGCATCGGCCTCGACGAGGACATGACGACCTCGCTGCGCGCCGAGGGCACCGTCACGCGTGAGGAGGCCTGCCTGATGATGCTCAACACGCTGCGCGCCGACCTTGTGGACTACACCGAAGGCGGAAGCGTGGTCCTCGACGGCATCACGGTGAGCACCCAGACGGTCGCCAAGGCCCGCCGCTGGGGCACCTCCGACACGAACGACGGCGGCATCGACCTGAAGGACGGCTACATCCAGTTCGCCGAGGAGTACTTCACGAGCCTTCAGCGCCGCGAGATCACCGACGATTTCGGCCGTCCCTCCGTGCGCTGGTCGCTCAAGAGCCGCGAGATCGGCACCTATGAGGACATCCCCGGTGCGTCCTACACCGACGACGTCAAGATGAGCAGGATTTACACCGATCTCGGCATGAGCGCCGAGGACGCCCACGCCGACATCTACTTGAACGGCGTACTGCTCTCCGGCTCCGGTAAGGCCTTCGCCGTGAGCAAGTCCAATGAGACGAAGCTCTCGGCCGCCGCGCTCACGGGCGGCAAGGTCGGCCGCGGCACGCTGACCGACGTCTACCGCGACAGCAGCACCAACGACGTCACGATCTGCATCCGTTCCGTCTACGCGGGCAAGGTCTCCAACGTCTATGCCGCTTCCTCCTCCCGCCCGGCCTACATCAAGCTCACGACCTTCGCCGACGGACGGCCCGACAACTGGACCGCGAGCGGAAACGCCAACGAGTTTGACGCGACCGGCTTCCGCGCCTCGCAGTATGTGCTCTACACCTTCTCCGACGAGACGCTCTCGATCGGCGAGGTCCGCGCGGCCGAGTCCGGCGAGGGCGACCTCAAGCGCTATGTGACCGGCGAGAGCATGACGCTCGGTGACAGCACCTACAAGTACAGCCGCGAGGTCTGCTTCGACACGAGCGACATCCCGAACGGCGAGAGCGGCCTTTCCAACGGCAATGGCTACCGTGTCTACTTCGACACTCTGGGCAATATCATCTATGTTGAGCAGAGCAGCTTCAAAGAGACGAAATACGCCTATGTGCTCGGCATCCACGGCAATTACGACTTCCAGGAGAACGAGGTCCGTCTGCTCCTCACCAACGGCAATAAGGTCGCCTACACGACGACGCGTGACTACACCGGCACGATCTCCGACGGCGACTTCATCACCTACTCCGTTGAAAGCGACGGCAAGGTCAAGCTGAACCGGCCCTCCGAAC
>CAMNAE010000068.1 GCA_946530565.1 uncultured Oscillibacter sp. | reverse complement strand
CGCACCGGAGACATTCAGGAGATCCGGCACCTGCTTTGCTCGCATACCCGCGATTTTTACCACATCGATCCCTACGTGCTCATGTGCTGCGGGGGAGAGGTCTAAGACTGATGATCAATAGAAGGTGAATACAAAACAAGGAGGCATTCCTATGAGCCGCAGCGACACTGTATTAAAAGGCCTTGAAAAGCAATACTACCGCGCGACCCTGAAAGCCATGGGCTATTCGACCGACGACCTGAAGCGCCCCATGATCGGCATTGCCAACGCCTGGAGCGAGGTCGTGCCCGGTCACTACAACCTCCGCCAGGTCGCTCAGCGCGTCAAGGACGGCATCTATCGCGCCGGCGGCACACCCTATGAGTTCGGAGTGATCGGCGGCTGCGACGGCATGGCGAACGGCCATGTCGGCATGCACTATATTCTCCCGTCCCGCGAGCTGATCGCAAACAGCATCGAATCGATGGCCGAGATCAACCAGTTCGACGGACTCGTGCTCCTTGGCTCCTGCGATAAGATCGTGCCGGGCATGCTCATGGCGGCGGCGCGTCTCGACATCCCCTGTGTGCTGCTCCCCGGCGGCCCGATGGAGGGCGGCGTGGAGTTCGACGGGCGCGAGAGCGACCAGACCTCCGCGACTGAGGCCTATGGCATGTTATCCGCCGGCAAGATCACGGAAGAGGAGTACACCGCGCTCGAAGACACCGCCTGCCCGGGCTGCGGCTCCTGCTCGTATCTCGGCACGGCGAATACGATGTGTGCGCTCTCCGAGGCGCTCGGCATGACCGTACCCGACGGCGGCACTGCGCCGGCGACCTCCGCCAGACGCTTTATGCTCGCCGAGGAGACCGGCATGCGCATCGTTGAGCTCGTCAAAAACGGGATCAGTGCGCGAAAGATCCTGACCGACAGCGCGATCCGCAACGCGATACGCTGCTGCCTTGCAATGAGCGGCTCGACCAACGCGGTCATGCATCTCACGGCGATCGCCCACGAGGCGGAGCTCGGGATCGACGTGCTCTCCGAATTCGACGACCTCTCCCGCTCGACGCCGCAGATCGCGAAGATGAATCCGGCGTGCAGCTACAATATCGTCGACTTCTACCGTGACGGCGGTGTGCCGCGGCTCATGGAGGAGCTCAAAAGTATCCTTGAGACCGACGCCCTGACCGTGACCGGCGCGACGGTGGCGGAGAACATTGCGTCGCACCGCTATCTCTATCCGCGGACCGGTAAGGTCGTGCGGACCCTGGACGATCCGTTCGGCTTCTCCGGAGGCGTTGCGGTGCTGCGGGGCAACCTCGCACCGGATACAGGCATCACAAAGCCGGGCGCATTTGCAAAAGAGCTGCAGCATTTCGAGGGTGAGGCGATCTGCTTTGACTCCGAAGAGGAGGCAGAAGAGGCGATCCTTGCCGGAAAGGTCCATGCGGGGCATGTGGTGGTGATCCGCTACGAGGGCCCGAAGGGCGGCCCCGGCATGCGCGAGATGTACAAGGCGATGAAGTATCTCTACGGCCGCGGCCTCTCTAGGAGCACCGCGCTCATCACCGACGGGCGCTTTTCCGGCACGAACAACGGCTGCTTTGTCGGTCACATCTCGCCCGAGGCGAGCGACGGCGGCCCGATCGCGCTCGTGCGTGACGGCGACAGGATCACGATCGATGTTGAGCAGCGGCTGCTGCAGCTGGAAGTCTCCGACGCTGAGCTCGCCGAGCGCAGAAAGAGCTGGACGCCGCCGGCACCGAGGTTCACAAAGGGCTGGCTCGGACTCTACGCGAAAGCTGCCGGCTCCGCCGCCGAAGGCGCGGTCATGCGCTGGTGAGAAATAAGACAGTAAGAAGCGAAAAAAGCCGCAGGCCCGGTGATCGGGTCTGCGGCTTTTTTCAAGCGCCAGGTCAGTTCTTGTTGAATCTTACTTCCCGGAGACGATCGCGGCGGTGTCCATCGCGATCATGAGCTCCTCGTTGGTGGGGATCAGCAGGACCTTCACCTTGGAGTCGGCGGCGGAGATCACGGTCTCCTTGCCGCGGCAGTTGTTCGCGGCGGCGTCCATCTTCACGCCCATGAACTCAAGACCGGAGGCGATGGCCATGCGCTGGGAGATGGAGTTCTCGCCGACGCCGGCGGTGAAGATGATCGCGTCGACCCCGCCCATCGCGGCGGCATAGGAGCCGATCAGCTTCTTGACGCCGTAGTTGAACATATCGACGGCGAGCGCGGCACGGGTGATGCCCTCATGGCCGGCGGCTTCGAGATCACGGAAGTCAGAGGACACGCCGGAAACGCCCTGGACGCCGGACTTCTTGTTCAGAACGTCGAGCATCTGGTCGATCGTGAGGTTGTGCTTCTTCATCAGGTACTGCAGGATGCCCGCGTCGAGGTCGCCCGCACGGGTGCCCATGAGCACGCCGGCAAGCGGGGTGAAGCCCATGGAGGTATCGACGCTCTTGCCGCCGTCGATCGCGGTGACGGAGGAGCCGTTGCCGAGGTGGCAGGAGATCAGCTTGAGCTCGGAGGGATCCTTGCCGAGCATCGCGGCAGCACGGCCGGCAACATACTTGTGGCTGGTGCCGTGGAAGCCGTAGCGGCGGACCTTGTCCTCTTCATAGTACTCGTAGGGGAGCGCGTACATGTAGGCCTTGGCAGGCATGGTCTGATGGAAGGCGGTATCGAACACGGCCACCATCGGCACGCCGGGCATCACGTCCTGGCAGGCGCGGATGCCGGTGAGGTTCGCGGGGTTGTGAAGCGGGGCGAGGGGGATGCACTCCTCGATCGTCTTCATGACCTCGTCGGTGATCAGAACGCTCTTGCTGAAGGCCTCGCCGCCGTGCACCACGCGGTGACCGACCGCGTCGATCTCCTTCATGGAGCCGATCACGCCGTTGACGGGATCGACGAGGGCGTTCAGAACGGTCTGGATCGCCTCGGAGTGCGTGGGCATCGCCACGTCGACCGCATCCTGCTTCGCCTTGCCCTCAATCTGGGGCTTGTAGGTGAACTTGCCGTCGATGCCGATGCGCTCGCAAAGGCCCTTGGCGAGCAGCTCGCCGGAATCGGGATTGAGCAGCTGATACTTCAGGGAAGAGCTGCCCGCGTTGATGACAAGAATGTTCATGTTGATCAAATCTCCTCATATTCGGCGGCGCGCCGCCTTTGTTTGCAATCAATTATTATAACAGCCTTGCACCGCCGCTTCAAGCCAAAAAGTCGAAAAAATTCAACAAATTCCGAGCAGTGGGCGAAGCGGCGTTGATTTTTCGCCAAAAGACGCACCTGAGAGTGCAAAGACCGTTGCATTTTCACAGTTGCTGTGCTATTCTGTATACGTGCGATTATAGGTATATAGTGCGATCGCACGGATCTTGAGTATGATTCCCAGCGGCGCAAAGCCGCTGTGCATGAACGTTGGAGATGGCCGCACGGTGCTTAAAAAGCCGGCGCGATGATACAGGAGGCACTATGAAACGTTTATTGTCCGTTCTTCTGGCCCTCGGCATGGTCTTGACGCTTCTGCCCGCGGCTTATGCGGGCGATGAGTCTGAGGTGAAGACCGATTTTGCCTGCAGCGTGCAGGGAGCAGACGTGGTCGCAAGCGGCAGCGCAGGCAGCCGCATTTCCTGGACGCTCGATTCCGACGGGCATCTGCTCGTCACCGGCATCGGCGAGATGGAATCGGTCGACATCCCCGAGGGCCTGAGCAGCGAGATCGCCCAGGTGCGCGACTATCTTGAGATCCTTGCCGGCCGCAATGACGTCAAGTGGGGCCCCTGGTGCGAGGAGCACCGCGGCGACATCAGGACCGTGACCGTCGACGGCGGCATCACCGGCATCTCGACCGGCGCGTTCGCAGGCTGCGAGAATCTGACGACGGCGGAGATCGGGAGCGACGTTAAGAGCATCTCCTACGTGGCCTTCGGTTACTGCCGCAGTCTCAAAACGATCTATCTTCCCAAGAGCCTCACGGATCTGAAGCTGCTCGTCTGGGGCGGCTGCGATGCGCTGCAAAACGCCTTCTATGCGGGCTCCGCCTCCGACTGGTCGAAGATCGATCAGGAATCAGCGGGCTCGATCCTCACGCGCATGGTCGAAGAGCGCGCTCCTGAGCGCGCGCGTGAGCTCACGAACCAGAATCTTACCGCTGTTCTTCGCTATGACAGTCCGCGCGTCGGCTTAAAGCAGAGCGCGCTGAACCTCCAGCCCGGCGATACTGCGACACTGGAATTTACCGGCAGTGTGACAAGTGCCTCCTGGGTCAGCGACAATGCCGCCGTTGCGACCGTCACGCCCACGGGCAGCAGCGCGACCGTGACCGCGGTGGGGGAGGGCACTGCCACGATCACCGCGACGATGGGCGGCCAGACCTTCACCTGCAGCGTTCAGGTCGCAAGCGTGCCCGTTGAGGCGATCAGCTTTGTAAGCACGGATATCTCGCTTGCCGCCGGCGCGAGCACGGTCGTCTCCGCCTCGGTCTCGCCCGCGAACGCCTTCAACCGTTCGCTCTCATGGACCAGCGACGATCCGTCGGTCCTGAGCGTTGTCAATGTGAGTGAGAGCGAGGGCACCTGCACGGTGCAAGGCGTCAAGGAGGGCAAAACGACGCTCCGTGCCGCCGCACAGGATGGCGGCGGCGCCGCGGCCGCACTGAGCGTGACGGTGACGGCAGCCGGCGCGCAGGGGCTCACCGAGAGCAACTATTCGATGAAGGTCGATGAGAGCCATCAGCTCACGCTGCTTGCACCTTCTGCGGCGGCCTCCTGGAGCACGAGCGACAGCGCGGTCGCGACGGTCTCGACGACAGGACTTGTGACCGGCATCAAAAACGGCACAGCCGTGATCAGCGCGACGGTCGACGGCTCGAGCTATACCTGCACGGTCACCGTGGTCGACAGTGTGATCCACCCGACCGCGATCCGCATCCACCAGGCCTCGAGCATCCTCGGCATCAACTACCTGAATCTGACCGCCGGCGCAAGCCGTAACCTGACGATCGACGTGACGCCCTCTGACGCCGCGGTGCCGAATGTCACCTGGAGCTCGAGCGACGCTGGCGTTGCTGAGATCGACACGGTAAAGGGGCTTCTCACCGCGAACAGCGCGGGCAGCTGCACGATCACCGCGACCGCAGCCGACGGCAGCGGCTTAAGGGCCACGTGTACAGTCATCGTCTCCGGCGGAGGCGGCACGGCGACAGATGTGAGCTGGAGCATGGCCTCAGCGTCGCTCCGGGTCGGCTGGTCGCTCTCGCTCCGGCAGTACCTCGCGCTGCTGCCTTCCGGCTCCAGCGGCTCCCTGCGCTTTACGACGAACTCCACCCAGGTGATCGACCTCGACAGCCGCACGGGTGAGATCGTCGCCAAGGCCAACGGCACCGCCTGGGTCTATCCGGTGCTCAACAACACGGTTTTAATGAATCGCCGCTTTACCGTAAATGTGACGAACACCCGCATCGTGACCGACATCAATTTTCAGACGCATACGCTCGACATCGAGACCGGCGAGACGCAGCGCCTGAACGTCACCGTCCGCCCGAATTATGCCGAAGACGGCATTGAGTTCATCACGAGCGACCCGAACGTCTGCACGGTCGACTCTCAGGGCCGCGTGACCGGCCGGGGCGCCGGCACCGCCACTGTCACCGCGATCTGCGACGGTGTGAGCGACACCTGCCGCGTCAACGTGACGCAGGGCGTGATCAACGCGACCTCGATCTATCTGAGCTATGAGAATCTGAACCTCAGGCGCGGTCAGGAGTTCGCGCTCATCGGAATCGTCTTCCCGCGCAATGCAGACGATCAAAGGATCTCCTGGGGCAGCAGCAATCCGAATGTCGCGACGGTGAGCCAGAGCGGCGTCATCACCGCGCACGCCGCGGGCGACGCGGTCATCAGTGCGCGCGTGAATGTTGACCGGGGCAGCCCGCTGCTCTCGTACTGCAACGTCCACGTGACCGACGCTGCCGACGGCGCGGCCTTTACCTACCTTGCGCAGTTCCTGCGCGCCCGCGGGCGGCAGTCCGGAACGTCGTATATCTATACGCCCGGAGCCACGCTCGGATCCCGCCGTTACATCGAGCAGGTCTACAACAGCGCCGACGGAACGATCACGGCCGTCTACCGCGGCTACGGCGTCGGCAATCAGCTGACCGCGGCAAACCTGACGCTGAAGCCCGGCGCGAAGACCGCGGAATTCTACATCGCCGATTACGCCGACCGCGCGAATCTCAACCAGGTGCGCCGCAGCGGCTCTGTCAGCGTCGACATGGCCACGTTCACGACCGGGACCTATCTCGGCTTTAAAAACTACAACGGCGCCGAGAGCGGCAAGACCGCCTTCACCGTGGACGCGCGGGCCGTGCTGATCCAGCTGCTCTCGAGCCTCAACACGAGTCTTGCCAGCGGAAACTACTCCGTTCGCTCGATCGGGTTCAGTTCCTATTGATTTTACTCTTGCGTTTTTGAAAGATTCGTTGTAATATATACGAGCGACAGCTCCTCCGCATACAGCTGCGGAGCCGGTCTCGCGCAATGGATGCCCGTGAACCATGTCAGGCGGGGAACCGAGCAGCATTCAGCGGGATGTTCCATGTGCCGTGAGGGCGCCGGTTCCGCAGCTGTATGCGGAGGAGTATGTTATCTGATGGCGGAGGTGAGGAGATGTATCAGGCGCTGTACCGCAAGTGGCGGCCCAAGACCTTTGCCGACGTGATCGGTCAGGATCATATCACCGGCATATTGCGGCGTCAGGTGGCCGAGGGTCACGTCTCCCACGCCTATCTTTTCACCGGTACGCGGGGCACGGGCAAAACGACCTGCGCGAAGATCCTGTCGAAGGCCGTCAACTGCCTGAACCCGCAAAACGGCGATCCCTGCGGCGTCTGTGAGGCTTGCCGCGGCATCGAGAACGGCACGATCCTGGACGTACTCGAGATCGACGCGGCGAGCAACAACGGAGTCGACAGCATCCGTACGCTCCGTGACGACGCGATCTACGCGCCGGCCGGGGTCAAAAAACGCGTCTACATCGTCGATGAGGTGCACATGCTCTCAACGCCGGCCTTCAACGCGCTTTTAAAAATTCTCGAAGAACCGCCTGAGCATCTTCTGTTCATCCTCGCGACGACCGAGCTCCACAAGGTCCCGGCGACGATCCTCTCGCGCTGCCAGCGCTATTCCTTCCGACGCATCCAGGCGAGCGACATCGCCGAGCGGCTTGCGTATGTCTCTGCGCAGGAGAAGATCGACTTGAAGCCGGACGCAGCGCAGCTCCTTGCCCGCATGGCAAACGGCGCGCTGCGCGACGGACTGAGTCTGCTTGACCAGTGCGCGGCCTCGGGCGGCACGATCGACCGCGACGCGGTGCTCGAGGTACTGGGTCTCAGCGGCCCGATCCGCACGATGGAGCTGATGGAGGCGATCGCGCGGCGGGACGTCGCCGCGTGCCTTGAAAAAGCAGATACGCTCTACCAGAACGGCAAGGACGTTGCGACGATCCTATCTGAGCTCGCTGAGCTCACGCGGGATCTTCTTCTTCGCCGCATGGCCCCGAAGGGGAGTGAGGCGCTGCTTTCGGGCAATTACGATAACGCCGCGCTCGACCGGCTCGGAAAGAGCCATTCAAATGAGCGCCTGCTCTCGATAGCCTCGGGTCTTCAAAAGAC
>CAMNAE010000067.1 GCA_946530565.1 uncultured Oscillibacter sp. | reverse complement strand
GACGAAGAGCTCCGATATGTGCCTCGAGGCGCTCGAGACGGGCAAGCCGTATCCAATCAAGGCCATGTGGATGCAGACGAACAACGCCATCGCCAACATGGGCGCCGAGCCGCAGCGCATCACGAACGTGACTGACCTTTTGGACGACCTCATCGCCCAGAGCGTCGCGCTCGTAGGCAAGCCCGTCTCGCTCATGACGAAGGACGACAAGATCCGCGCGATCCGCTTCCTGCAGGAGCGCAAGGCCTTTCTTGTGACCAAATCCTCAGACAAGATCGCAAAATTCTTCGGCATCTCAAAATATTCGCTCTACGCCTATCTCTCGGACAAGGACCTCGCGGCGCAGGAGCAGGAAGGATGATTTTAAAGATGAAATACGTACACTACGGCAAATGCGTGCGCTGCGGAAAGCTCTACCCCGCGACGCCGAACCTCACGACCTGTGAATGCGGCGGCATTCTCGATATCCAGTACGACTACGAGGCGATCAAACGGGACTTTAAGAAGGAGGACCTTAAAGCGCGCGAGAAGAGCATGTGGCGCTACCGCGAGCTCCTGCCCGTCGAGGATCAGACCGCGCCCCCGCCGCTGCGGGTCGGCTGGTCGCCGCTCTATGAGGCGCCGCGGCTTGCCGGGATACTCGGGCTCGGGAAGCTCTGGGTGAAGGACGACGGACTCAACCCGACGGCCTCGTTGAAGGACCGCGCAAGCTCCATGGCCGTCGCCAAGGCGATCGAGGCGGGCGCCGACACGATCGCCTGCTCCTCGACCGGCAACGCCGCCTCGTCGCTGGCCGGAAACGCGGCCGCCGCGGGCCTGAAGACCTACATCTTCGTGCCCTCACGCGCGCCCAAGGGCAAGGTCGCGCAGCTCATGACCTTCGGCGCGACGGTCATCTCGGTGCAGGGAAGCTACGAGGATACCTTCGAGCTGAGCAAGGCCGCGATCGACAAGTGGGGCTGGTACAACCGCAACGCGGCGATCAACCCCTATCTCTCCGAGGGCAAGAAGACCGTCTCGCTTGAGATCATGGAGCAGCTTCACTGGAAGGCCCCGGATTTTGTGGCCCTCTCCGTCGGCGACGGCTGCACGATCGCGGGCGTCTGGAAGGGGCTCAAGGACCTCTACGCGATCGGCTTCATCGACCGTCTGCCGCGGCTCATCTCGGTGCAGGCTGAGGGCTGCTGCCCCCTGAACCGTGCGATCGCCGAAAACAAGCCCTGGCATCCGATGGAGGAGAACACGCTCGCCGACTCGATCGCCGTCGGCGTGCCGCGGAACCCGGACAAGGCCCTGAATGCGATCCGTGAGTCGAACGGCCTCGTCGTAAACGTCTCCGATCAGGAGATCATGGACGCGCAGAAGCTCCTCGGCCGCACGACGGGCGTCTTCGGCGAGCCCGCGGGCGTGACCGGCACCGCCGGCGTGAAAAAGCTCTGTGAGGCGGGCGTGCTCGGCAAAAACGACAGCGTGGTCAGCATCGTGACCGGCAACGGCCTCAAGGACGTCGCGAATACGATCGCCCACTGCGGCGAGCCGATCTCGATCCCGTCGGATATGGAGCTGCTCTTAAAGGCGTTCGCCGAGCGCGGCATCCACCCGGAGGGGTAAGGAGATCGGCGGCGAAGCCTGAGGACGGCGCCTGCGTGCCGCAGTCCTGCGGAACGCGGACCGCCTGCCGCAGCAAAAGCATCATATATCAAAGCCTGTCATCCTGAGCGAAGCGAAGGATCTGCCGTCACGAAGCGCGGTGCCGTTCACAGCACCATGCGCACTTGACGCAGGATCTTTTCCCGCGATCGCTCGTCGGGATGACAGGCTTTTGTTTTGCGAAGATCGTGTTGAAGCGACCTGCGCTTTACTCCACCCAGGTGACCGGATTCCCGCTGCGCGGAAGCGCCGTGCGCTCCGGGGCGCCGGAGGCGGCATAGCCCAGGATCAGCCCGCCGGTCACGGTCTCATCCTCCGCAAGGCCGAGGGTATAGAGGTACTCCCGGATCGACGGCACGGCGTCGAGCCAGTGGAGCTGGTTGATCCAGCAGGCGCCGAGGTCGAGCGCGTTCGCCGCGATCATCATGTTCTCGAGGCAGCAGGCACTGTCGGCGATCGCGTTGCCGTAGCCGCGCTTGTTCGCCGTGACGATCAGCAGCGGTGCGCCGTAGTGAAAGACATAGCGCCCCTCTTTTGAAAGGCGGATCGAGTTTCTGAGCGAGCGGTAGGCGCCGGGGTCGTCGTCCATCGCGGCAAAGGCCGCCTGTACGCGCGCGGCGAGCTCCCTGAGCACGTCCGGGCTGCTGATGACGATCAGGTGCGTCGTCTGGGAGTTCGAGCCGCTCGGTGCTGATCGCCCGGCCTCGAGCACCTGCTCGATGAGCGCCTTCGGCGGCAGCTCCGGCTTCATCCTCCGGGTGCTCCGGCGGGTCAGAATGGCTTCCATGGCGTCCATGGTCAAGACTCCTTTCATTTGCGTTGATGGGAACGAACTGCGGGGATATTGTACAGCATTGCCCGCCTTTTTGGCAAGGGCATGCTTTTGAAAGCGCACGAGGGAAAAGAAATGATCTTTCAAGTTGACTTCGGGGATGACCCGAAGTAAAATCGATGTGACATACTGTGAACTTTTGCGTGAACGATTGCGGGAGGAGGCGTGAAACGTGACGCGGGACTATGTTTTGATGAACCGGCAGCGGCCGCTGCTGCGCTTTTCGTGCACGCGCAACGCCTTTGACGAGCCGGAATTCACCGAAGAGGAATGGCTCTCGCCGCTCCGGCCGATCGGCTATACCGACCTGACAGCCTTTATCGCCGGGCGGCAGGCGCCCAAACACCGGGCGCACATCCGGGAGCTGCTGGAGCGCTACGGCTGCGAAGATCTCGAGGACTTTGTGCGCGTCACGCACGCGCTCTCGCTGAACGACACGCTCTGGGTGCGTGAGGCGGAGCGGGATGTAAAGTGGGAGGATGTCTCGCTCTACGGGAACGACTTCGATCAGCTCGTGAGCGAGGCGGCCTTCGACGGCGTCATCAGCGAGACGGACCTCTCGTCGACCTCGCCGGAGTTCGGCACCGACGGTTATTACGCCAAGTGCTGGCTGCGTGACGACGCGGGGATCTGGCTCGTGAAAAGCGGCAGCGGATTGCATGTGATCGAGCCGGTCTCGGAATATCTGGTCTCGCAGCTGGCAAAGTACATCTGTCCGGACTGCGTGGATTACGATCTGGAATTCTACCGCGAAAAGCTCGTAAGCCGCTGTGCGCTCTTTACCGATGAACGATCGGGCCTTGCCAAGGCCGGCAGTGTGTTCAAAGGCACGCGCACGATCCCGGACCTGCTCGCGTTTTGCGCCTCGCTCGGCTCCGACGACGCGTTTCGCCGCATGTGCGTGCTTGACGCGCTGACGCTGAATCCGGACCGGCATTACGGGAACTTCGGGTTTCTCTTTGACAACGAGACCATGGCGCTCAGGCGCCTTGCCCCGGCCTTTGACCACAACCGGGCGCTCTTCCCGGAGCTCGACGATGAGCAGCTCGCACAGCCGGACTGGTACATCGCGCATTGCCGGCCGCACCTCGGCGTGGACTTTGTCAAGACCGCCCGCGGCCTTTTGACCGACGCGATCCGGCGGGATCTGGAGGCGCTGAGGGACTTCTCGTTTGCGGATCATCCGACGATCCATATCCCCGAAGAGCGCCGCGACAGGCTCGGCGCGATCGTCCGCGGCCAGGTGCGGCGGATACTCGAACAGTAAACGGAAATCAGGCAATACAAAGCCGGCAGGCTGCCCGGGAGGACCCGGACAGCCTGCCGGCTTTCAGAGTTTTGCCACCCGGGAATCGACCTGGTTCGATAAAGACTTTACGTAAAGACAGAGAAAACATCCTGCGTGAAAGAAAAAGCGGTCAGGCAAGGACTGGAGAAATTCAGAAGGCTTTTGCCATAAACGATGATCTGCATGGGGGATCACAAGGTAAATGAAGCTGCATGTGCAACAAAGGGAGAAAAGGCGCTGCGCGGCACTTCGAAGTACTTCGAAACGAAAAAGAAGTTGATTCGAAGTTGACTTCGAAGTTACTTCAAAGTAAATACGAAGCAAAAGCGAAGCATCTCGAAGAGGGGGCAGGACGTATGTTTTCAGAAGAGCCGGCAGGGACGGAACGGCAGGAGAACAGCGCGTTTGCATGCAATCAGATACTTGTTCGGGAAACGTGCCTGACTTCATGAAAAACATTGCGGACTTGTCGAGTGCCGCCGGAGCGGGTTACAGTCGAAAGGGAGAAAAAGCAGGCTGCCCGGGAGGACCCGGACAGCCTGCCGTGTTTATTTGCTGTGTTGTTAGGATATGCTCAGCCCTTGCACACCGGGACGATCCAGCCCTTGCTGTCGGGGATCTTGCCCCACTGCATGCCGGTCATGGTGTCATAGAGCTTCTGGGTCACGGGGCCGATCTTGCCCTCGCCGATGAAGACGGTGTCGTCCTTCCAGCGCAGCTCCTTGACCGGGGAGACGACCGCGGCGGTGCCGGTGCCGAAGATCTCCTCGAGCTTGCCCTCGTGGCCGGCCTTCATGATGTCGGCGATGGCGAGATGCTCCTCGATGACCTCATAGCCCCAGTCGCGCAGCAGCTCGATGCAGCTGCGGCGGGTGACGCCGGGGAGCACCGTGCCGTTGCAGGGCGCGGTGTAGATCTTGCCGTCGATCTTGAACATGATGTTCATGCTGCCGACTTCCTCGACGTACTTCTTCTCGACGCCGTCGAGCCACAGGACCTGGGCATAGCCCTGCTCCTCGGCCATCTCGCCGGCCTTGATGGACGCGGCGTAGTTGCCGCCGCACTTGGTAAAGCCGGTGAGGCCGGGGGCGGCGCGGATGTATTCGTCTTCAACGTAGATGCGCACGGGGTTGATGCCCTCGGCATAGTAGGCGCCGGAGGGGGAGCAGATGATGCAGAAGATGTACTTCTTGCTCGCGTGCACGCCCAGGGACTCATCGGCGCCGAAGGTGAAGGGGCGGATGTAGAGGGAGGCGCCGTCGACATGGGGCACCCAGTCCTTCTCGACCTCAACGAGGGTCTTGACGGCCTGGATGAAGTCCTCGGCGGGGATGTTGGGGATGCACAGGCGGTCGGCCGAGTCGTTCATGCGGTTGGCGTTGCAGTCGGGGCGGAAGAGCTGGATCGTGCCGTCGACCGCGCGATAGGCCTTCATGCCCTCGAAGATCTCCTGCGCATAGTGGAAGACGACGCAGCTCGGATCGAGCGAGAAGGGGGCGTAGGGGACGATGCGGGGATCGTGCCAGCCCTGGCCCTCGTCGTAGTCCATCAGGAACATGTGGTCGCTGAAGATCTTGCCGAAGCCGAGCTTGCTCTCGTCGGCGGCCTTCGCCTTGGGGGCGGTGGTCTTGGTGATCTTGATATCCAGCATAGTAGATCTCTCCCTCTTAAGTGGTGTTTCTTGATTTTGCTTCTTTTGATTCCGCCGGGGCGGGCCCCGGAAAAATGTTCTTTTTATATTATCCCCGGGACATGCAAAAGTCAATCATTTCCCGGGGAAAAATTCGCGCTTTCCGGTATAAAAATGCATGGAAAGCCGCTCGGCCATGAAATTTTAACCGAGCTTCTGCTTCAAAAGCTCCAGCGCCTCCAGATAGCCGTTCGTGCCGTGACCGCGGATCGTTGCCAGGCAGGCGGCGCGGATGAAAGAGACGTGCCGGAAGTCCTCGCGCGTGTCGGGATCGGAGACGTGGACCTCGACCGTCGGGATCTGCACGGCCTTGACGGCGTCCAAAAGCGCGACGGAGGTGTGCGTGTAGGCGGCGGGGTTGATGACGATGCCGTCGATGTGATCGAAATACGCCTGCTGGATCGCGTCGACGAGCGCGCCCTCGTGGTTCGACTGGAAAAAGCTGACCTCGATGCCGAGCGCTTCGGCCCTCGCGCGGATCTTTGCGATCAGGTCTTCATAGGTCTCGCGGCCGTAGATCTCGGGCTGGCGGAGGCCCAAAAGGTTCATGTTCGGTCCGTTGATGACGAGGATCTTCATGGATGCTTCACTCCCGATCAAAGATACATCCATTTTAACACAGAGCGCGCGCCGCGTGCCGCTTTTTTCACCGGCGCTCTCACAAAAAACGGGCGAGGGAAACGCAAAATCCGTTGCAAAACGACGAAAGGAGGCCTATACTGTAAAAAGAGGCGTCCGGGCGTTTTGACCCGATGCCTGAACAAGAAAGCAAAGGGGAGCTTCATCATGGCAGATCTGTTTGATATTTCCGGCAAAAAGGCGATCGTCACCGGCGGCACGCGCGGGCTTGGCCGCGGTATGGCCGAGGCGCTGCTTGAAAGCGGCTGCGAGTGCGTGATCATCGGCAGCAGCGAGGGCGTTTTCAAAACGGCCGAAGAGTATACGGCGCAGGGCTATGCCTGCTCCGCCGTCCGCGCGGACCTGAACGTGCGCGACGAGGTCTACCGCGCGTTCAATGAATCCCTCGAAAAGCTCGGCGGCACGCTCGACATCCTCGTGGTCGCGCACGGCATCCAGCGCCGCCACCAGCCCGAGGAGTTCCCGCTCTCCGACTGGGACGACGTTCTGAGCGTGAACCTCTCGAGCGTGTTCATCCTGGATCAGGAGGCCGGCAAGGTCATGCTCAAGCAGGGCGGCGGCAAGATCATCAACGTCGCCTCGATGTGCTCCTTCTTCGGCGGGCAGACGATCCCGGCCTACAGCGCGGCCAAGGGCGGCGTGGCGCAGCTCACGAAGGCGCTCTCGAACGACTGGGTCTCCAAGGGCATCTGCGTCAACGCGGTCGCCCCGGGCTACATGGCGACCGAGATGAACACGGCCCTGCTCGATCCAGCCAGCGAGCGCGGCGCCTTCATCAACCGCCGCATCCCGATCCACCGCTGGGGCACGCCCGACGACATGAAGGGCGTCACGATCTTCCTGGCCTCTCACGCGAGCGACTACATCTCCGGCGCCATCATCCCCGTCGACGGCGGCTACCTGGTGCAGTGATATGAAGATAACAGCCTTGCACACCTACCTCGTGCGGCCGCGGTGGTGCTTTTTGGAGCTTGAGACCGACGAGGGCTTTACCGGCTGGGGCGAGCCGGTGCTCGAGGGGCACTGCGACGCGGTCAAGGCCGCGGTCGAGGAGCTTGCGCCCTACCTGATCGGCGCGGACCCGAGCAGGATCGAGGACCTTTGGAACACGATCTACCGCGCGGGCTTCTACCGCGGCGGCGGGGTGTTGATGAGCGCGATCGCGGGCGTCGACCAGGCGCTCTGGGACATCAAGGGCAAGGTCCTCGGCGTGCCGGTCTGGGAGCTGATGGGCGGCAAGTGCCGCGATAAAATTAAAGTCTACTCCTGGATCGGCGGCGACCGGCCATCGGATGTCGGCGCGGCGGCAAAGGAGCGCATGGACGCGGGCTTCACGGCGATCAAGATGAACGCGACCGAGGAGCTGCAGATGATCGACTCGTATGAGAAGATCGACGCGGTTTTGGAGCGCGTGGCCGCGATCCGCGAAACATGCGGCAAGTACTTCGGAATCGCGATCGACTTCCACGGCCGCGTGCACAAGCCGATGGCGAAGGTGCTCGCAAAAAAGCTCGAGCCCTTCGACCCGATGTTCATCGAGGAGCCGGTGCTCTGCGAGCACATGGAGG
>CAMNAE010000066.1 GCA_946530565.1 uncultured Oscillibacter sp. | reverse complement strand
GCAAACTCCGGAAAGCGCTACCTCGAGCAGATCCGCATCAGCAAGGACGTGCTGCACTCCCGCCATGTCGATCAGGAGATCCGCGGCTTTGTGAAGGGGCTTATGATCGAGAGCTATCTTGAAGACGGCGCGCAGAAGGAGAACGAGCACTGCTTCGGCAAGTCAATCACTGACCCCTGCCTCGGCTGGGAGAAGACCGAGCGGCTCATCTACGAGCTCGCGGACCTGTGGGATTGAGACCTTGGAAAGCTTCTTTAGTAATCAAATTAATTAGAAATACAGCTTGACAGGAGGGGAGCGCAGTGCTGGCCGGTATTGTGATCTTTGGTGTCGCGATCGCGGTGCCGCTCGTGATATTGCTTGGCAATCACTACGGCACGAAGCGCGGCTGCGGCCGGGGCTGCGCGACCTGCGGCAACCGCGAAATCTGCCATGGTAAGCGGAAAAAGGATGCAGAAGAGGAGTCAGCTGCTGAAAAATAACACTGAGTAAACGAGCAGTTGATTGCAATTCACAGAGTTTTTTACTATAATATGATTATAAATAATGAACCGGCACTTTGACATGCCTGATAAGGACCTTTGTCTGACAGAATGATTCCATTCTGTCCAGATAAAGGTTCTGTTTGTTATTTATATTGTCATTACGCCTATTATAAAGGAGGTTTTTCAAATGACGACCAAATACCTGACCAACGAGCACGTTTCGGAATTTCTTGTGTATCTGAAGGGAGAGGAACGCGCGGACGCGACGATCGAGAAATACCGCTTGGCACTCGATCGCTTTGTCCGGAGCCTTGCGGGTGAAGAACTTACGCGTGAAAAGGTGATTGCCTACAAGGGCCGTCTACTCGAGGGAGGCGCCTCGGCAGCGTCGGTGAATGCGACGCTCTCGGCCATCAACGGCTGCCTGAAGTTTGTCGGACGCAGTGATTGCCGAGTCAGACAGGTAAAAAGGCAGAACTCAGCGTATCTGGAGCCCGGGAGGGAGCTTGATCGGAGCGACTACGAGAAACTCCGTGCAGCAGCTGCAAGAAATCGGCGCGTACAGCTTCTGATCGAGACGCTGGCAGGCTGCGGCATCCGTGTGGGAGAGCTCAGATTCTTCACCGTGGAGGCTGCAAGGCGCGGAGAGGTGAACGTAAACCTGAAAGGGAAGCTCAGGCGCATCCTGATCCCAGGAAAGCTTTCTGAGAAGCTGCTCGCCTATGCCGCAGATAATAACATCACAAGCGGCATGATCTTCATCACGCGAACAAACAGGCCTCTCGACCGCCGCAGCGTGTGGGCCAGCTTGAAGCGCATCTGCAAAAAGGCCGGGATCGAGCAGAGCAAGGTCTTTCCGCACAATTTAAGGCACCTGTTTGCTGTGGAACACTACCGCGAGTACCATGACATCGCGATCCTTGCCGATATTTTGGGCCACAGCTCGCTCAACACTACACGCATTTACCTTAAATCCACGGGAGAAGAACACCGCAGACAGCTCGAACAGCTGAATCTCATTGAGTGAGCGGAGTAAACCGAGCTGTACAGAAAAGCGGTTCAAGTGTGGGATTTAAATGTAGAAAAATAAGAGTTGCTTTTTGCAAGGTTCCGTGCTAAAATACGAAGACAATATGTGTTGTTATGCGCTGTGCCGGATTCGGGTCATTTTTTTGCGCTTACGATCGATGTGATCGTAAGCGCAGACTGGACTCAGCCCGAACTCTTCAACGTCCGAAGTCTCAGTAAAAATAACCGGATGTTTCGGTCGCTTTGATTGCAATTTTTGAAGATATTGCACATACCTGTTGCCCTGAAGACGTGAATGAACGATACAGACAAGCAGATCTTTATTTTATAGAAGGTAGGTTTATTTCGATGACTGGCAAAAAAACCGGTATAAAGATCAGATATGTGGTTTTGGCGATTTTGCTTCTGATCGTCATCGGGGCAGCGCTGTTTCTTCGCGCCAACTGGGGGCTGATCCAGGCGGCAAAAATAGGACTCACGACCGATCTTGAGACGATCAACGCCGACCGCGAACAGATGGACAAGGACATGGAAGCCTCGCTTGGCATCAACGGAATGGTGACCGAGGAGATGATTGCAGCGGCGCAGAAGGAGTTTGAAGAGAGCCAGGGGATCAGCGCTTCGAATGAGCAGAGTGATCCCAAGGAGTCCGGCGAAGCGGCCGAAACGCCTGAACAGGCGACGGACAACTCCGAAGGGACTGCCGAGAGCAGCAACGCTGCATCATCCGACAGTGAGACCGCCGAGCAGATCGTCGCCCGCTATACCGCAAAGCTCTATGCCGTTCGCGGGAGCTACATGGGTCGGCTCAACGGCCTGATCGATGAGGCCAAGGCTGAGTATAAAGCGCTTCCCAAAGAGGAACGCACGAAGGCGGCGCAGGCCTCGATCATTTCGTCTAAGATCGCGGTCGGTGAGGCGCTCGAGGGCGAGTGCGACGGCGTTGTCGCCGGGATCTTAGCTGACCTGGAAGCCGAACTCAACGCGATCGGCGCCAGCACGGCGCCCGTTGGTCAGATGCGCAGCTATTATGAATCTGAAAAGGTCAGCCAGAAGGCGGCCTATTTGGCTATGGCCCGGGGCCGCTGAGAGTTTACTCAAGCCCCAGGCCGTTCGCATCGTCTCCGGCGCCTCTGCCGGGACTGGAAAGGAGTCTTGATTCCCATGAACCTGAAACAGCGATTAACAGCCCTCGCGCTTGCGGCGGCTCTTGCATCCGGGACACTCGCGATCGGAGCGCAGGCGGCATTTACTGATACGACCGGCCACTGGGCTGAGGAGGCGATCGCTGCCGTTGCCGAGAAGAAGCTCTTCCAGGGCACGAGTGAGACGACTTTTTCACCGGACATCCCGATGAACCGCGGTATGTTCGTGACTGTCCTGGGCCGCTTCAGCGAGAGCCTGGGTCATAAAATGGACGGCAGCGCGGTCTTCAGCGATGTTGCCGCCGATTCCTACTGCGCTTCTTACGTTGCCTGGGCAGCCGACCACGGGATCGTGAACGGCGTCGGCGACGGGAAGTTCGCGCCGCGGGGCACGGTGACGCGCCAGCAGATGTGCGCGATCATGATCCGCTTTTTGGAATACCTCGGTTACCCGATGCCGGAGGGCGCCGCTCTCGCTTTTGAAGATGGATCCGCAATCGCGGATTACGCCAAAGACGCGATCAGTAAGGCGGTCGCGCTTGGCCTGATGCAGGGCAGCAGCACCGAGACCGGTGTCGTCTTCCGCCCGGCGCAGGGAGCTACTCGCGCTCAGGTCGCTGCGGTGTTCCTGAGGCTCGACCGTCTTCCCGGCATCGAGGATCTGAAGGCGGCAGGCGAAAGCGAGGGCAGCGAAGGTACCGGTACCGGCACCGGAACGACCGAGCCCGAGACCCCGGAAGATCCTGAGAAACCCGACAAGCCTGACGAGCCCGAGAAGCCGGAGCACACCGATGAGGATATCGTGCTTGAGGCCGAGATCGTCAGGATCCTTGAGAACATGGTGTCCGAGTTCGACAGTAAGGACTATATCGCGGAAGCTGACGAGGAAGTGCAGGATTGCGCCAATATCCTTTTGGACTGTCTGCGCGCGGCGCTCAAATCCCGCGAAAGCGGCGAAGTGCCGCTGCTGACGAACAGCTATGTGCGCTCGACGTATGAAGCCGAGATGAAAGCGTTCAAAAATGCCTATCGTGCGCTTACGAACAAGCAGAAGGATCAGATGGACCGCGTCGTCGTACAGCTCGAGTCTCTTTCGAACATCGAAAAGGTGCTTGAGTACTTCGATGTCGATATTTACGTGGATCTGTAATGGCAGCGCAGGAATTTGACTTTCGCTTTGCCGACTGCCACTGCCATATTCTGCCGGGGGTCGATGACGGCTCGCCCGATCTTGAAACCTCACTGAAGATGGCACATCTCGCGCAGGAGAACAATACCGATACGATCATCGTAACGCCGCATTATACCGCCGCGCATCGCTCTGCCTCGCCTGATGGCATCCGCCGCCGGGTACACGAGCTGCAGAGTGCCTGCGACGCCGAGGGGCTGCAGATCAGGTTTTATCCCGGCAATGAGCTCTTTTACGATTCGACGCTTCCGGATGTTCTTCAGCGAGGTGGGGCACTTACGCTGGCAGAGAGCAGCTGCTGCCTCGTCGAGTTCCACCCGACCGACAGCTTTCAGTACATTTACGACGGTCTGCGCGCTCTTTGCTACGCCGGCTTTACACCGATACTCGCGCATTGCGAGCGTTATCTGACGCTCGTTAAGAACCCGGAATTGAGTGGAGATCTGGTCGATCTCGGTGTGAAGCTGCAGTGCAACGCGGCGAGCGTTGAAACAAAGCTCTTTAACCCGGTACCAAAGTATGTAAACTGGCTTTTAAAACGCGAGATGGTGAGCCTGATCGCGACCGACGCACACCGCGCGAGCGGGGAGCGTGCGCCGAATCTGATGAAGGCCGCTTCGTTTATTAAGCGCAGATACGATCCCGCCTATGTGGAGGTGCTTCTTCACGGGAATGCGAGCAAGCTCCTGAACGACGGGAAACTGTGAGAGCAAATCAATAAACTGTTGACCTGAAGAGAGAAACGGAGAATATCCTTTCGCTTTCGTCTCGGGATGACAGAGATCTTTGAAAAACTTTGCCACAGCAAAAAGGAAAAGGAAGTCGCGCATGGATAAGGGTTTAAAAACTGAACGTATGACAGATGAGGTCGAGATCGACCTTTTGGAGGTCTTCGGCGTGCTTCTGCACTGGGCCTGGCTGATCGTTTTAGTCGGCCTTGCGGCAGGCATCGTCACATTCTGTGTGAGCAAATTTGCTCTGCCTGAGGAGTTCCAGTCCACGACCAAGGTCTACGTGCTCAACCGTTCGAACGGGTCTCATGACACCCCGACATATCAGGACCTGCAGATGAGCACACAGCTCACCAAGGACTACAGAGAGATGATCACGAGCCGCTATGTGCTCGAAAAGGTGATCACCGATCTGCAGCTTGACTGGTCCTATGAACGCCTCAAAAAGGCCGTTTCCGTGACGACGCCGACGGATTCACGCATCATCCAGATCACCGTGACAGACCATGACCCCGCCGACGCGCAGACGATCTGCCGCGCCGTGCGCGATGAAGCCTCCAAGCATATTCAAAGCGTGATGGATATCGACGCGATCAACCTGGTGGATGACGCGAACTATCCGGATAAAAAGTCGGCTCCGAGCAACGGCAAAAACGCGCTACTCGGTGCTGTTCTTGCGGCGCTTGTCGTCAGCGCGTTCGTGGTGCTCCGTTATCTTCTCGACGATACGATCAAAACAAGCGACGACATCGAGAACTATCTGCAGATGAGCTGTCTTGCGATGATCCCCCTCGATGAAGCTGTGAATACAGAAACGCCAAATAAGGGGAAGAAAGCCGTTAAGAAAAAATGATATCTTCATCCGGTGGGGGAATGTGCTCCGCTTTGGACGAAGAGAGAGAAACTGAACAGAAGTGTATATTTCGTCCCCCTGTGGGTTCGAACAGTCCGGTGGCCTGTTCGAAATGGGTCAAAGGTGTCCTGCAGGGACGAAAGAGGGAGAAGCTACAAGTATGCAGAATTTAACGATCAAAACCACCGCCCTGAATTTCCGTACGCGCGAGTCTTACAAGACCCTGCGCAGCAACGTGGAATTTTCCGGCGATCATGTGCGCACGATCTCGATTACAAGCTGCACGCCGAACGAGGGCAAATCCTCGGTCTCGTTTCAGCTCGCAAGGAGCTTTGCCGAGAGCGGCAACAAGGTCATCCTGATCGACGCCGACATGCGTAAGTCTGTCATGCAGACGCACTTTACAGATGGCAAGATCCAATATGGTTTGACGAACTATCTGGTCGGTAAATGCAGCCTTGAGGATGCGATCGCGGCGACGAATGAAGATGGCTTTCAGATCATCCTCTCAGGTCCGTCGACGCCTTCACCCTCGGAGCTTTTGAACTCTGAGCGCTTTGAGCAGCTGCTCAAATACTGCCGCGAGACTTATGATTATATCATCATCGACACGCCGCCGCTCGGCAGCGTGATCGACAGCGCGATCATCGGCCGTCAGTGCGACGGAGTGCTTATCGTGATCTCGAGCGGCACGATCAGCCGCCGCTTTGCGCAGGACGTGATCGGTCAGCTCAAAATGGCCGGCTGCCGCATCCTCGGCTGTGTGCTCAATAAGGTCGAAATGAGCTCCCACGGCGGCTATTACGGTAAATACTACGGCCGCTACTATGGCAAGTATTACGGCAAATACTATGCCAATTACGACAGCGAAAGCAAAGGCGACGAGAGCGCGGTGTAAATGCGTATTATCGTTGTCTGATGCGCCGTCACGCTGAGGTACTATATTCCCTCCCCCAGCGGGGGGCGAACCCTCCGGTGGAGGGTTCGAAATGGGCAGAGTTGTCCCGTTGGGGACGGATGAGGGAGAAGCTGGCAGACCTATGATACCTCCCGAAAAAACCACTGGAGGTCATTCACTTGCCTGACACACTTCTCTTAGAATGCGCCGCCACACTCGGCGTTTCCATGATCCCGGTTCTTGAACTGCGCGCGGCGATCCCTGCCGGACTTGCATTCGGGCTTGAACCCTGGCTGGTTTATGTGCTTGCCGTGATTGGAAATTTCATTCCGGTTCCTGCCATCATGCTGTTTCTGCGCCGCGTATTCGCCTGGCTCCGCAGGTTTCAGTGGTGGGAGGGCAAGATCACCTGGCTTGAACAGCGTGCACACCTGAAGGGCAGGATCGTGAAGAAGTATCGTCTTTTGGGCCTTGTGCTGCTCGTCGCGATCCCGCTTCCAGGCACCGGCGCCTGGACCGGTGCACTTGTCGCAACGATTTTTGATATCCGCTACCGCACTGCCCTTCCGTGCATTCTGCTGGGCATATTGATCGCCGGGGCGATCACGATGGGGGTCTCGTGCGGAGTGATCTCGCTTTGGGTGTGAAGCTCATTCTGTTTTATTTAGAACATATTGATCGGACTTTAACTTTGTTGTAAGGCGGGGAGACTCAATGTCTGCAAGCATTGAACATATGAATGATCACAGAACACGTTTCAACAGGTCGGTGTTTCTTTCGTTTCTGTTGGTCTGCTATGATCTGATCGCCATTCATATCGGATATTTTGTTCCGCTATGGGCAAGATTTGACTTTGTTTTTTCACGCATCCCCGGGAAGTATCTTGACCTCTATCTGCACACCTGCACAGTTTATGCGATCGCGACCGTATTGGTCTTTTGGCTTTTTCGCTTATATAAAAGCGTTTTGCGTTTCGCGAGTTATAGCGAACTTCTTCGCATTCTGCAGGCGTCTATTCTCACATCAGTCGTTTATGCGATCTGTCTGCATGCATTTATCGGCAGGATGCCGGTTTCGTATTATCTGTGGGGAGGCTTGCTGCAGCTCGTCCTGGTTGCAGGCGTCCGCTTCTCTTATCGCTTTTTCATGCTTCTGCGTGCCTCGCACAAACAAAACGACGAGTCTGCCGGCCGTGTGATGCTGATCGGCGCCGGCTCTGCCGGACAGGTGATCCTCCGCGATATCAGCACCACGCAGGTGACGAATGACAACGTCGTGTGCATCATTGACGACGATCAGGAAAAGTGGAACCGCTATCTTGACAATGTCCCGATCGTCGGCGGACGAGAGGATATTCTGGCGAACGTCGAAAAGTATCATGTCAATAAGATC